>JASIGB010000013.1:0-5757 GCA_030045355.1 Bryobacteraceae bacterium | reverse complement strand
GACGCCAAGGCCGTCCTGCTCGGAGAAAATGGCCTGGGCCGCCCTGTTCGAGTAAAGAACGCGGCCACCGGCATCGGTCAGAAGGAAGGCGTATGGGTAGCGTTCCAAGTGGGCGGTGAAGGTGGCGACCCGGCGCCGCAATGAGCCGAGCTCGCCGTGCAGTACAGCGGCCTGCTTCAAATGCGGCATCAACAGGCGAAGGATTGACTTTTCCGCTTCCCCGAAGGGTCCTGCCGCTTGGCCGCGATGAGCGCTGATGATAGACCTATCCGCCTGCGACGCAAGGATGACGCCTCCCATCGAGTGAATGCAGTCTCGCGGCGCGTAGAACTCTCGAAACATGGTGCTCGATTCGAATGCGTCTCTCGGGCAGAGGTCGTGATCGGCTGCCACCGTGCCTTCGGGGGACATCAGCGAGACAGGAAGAAGCGGGTCCTGCGGGCCGTAGCGATCCGTATACAAGTGGATGTCTTCGTCCGGCCATCCGTGCCATTGGACCACGGAGAACTCGTCGCCATCGGGATGGCTGATCAATAGAGCGCAGCGCGGAGTGTTAACAGCGCGGGCGAACGCGTCCAAAAATGCCGGCCAGCGCGAGCCGTCATGTACGGAAGCGTAGGCCAGGCCGATGAGTTGGTGTACGGCGCTGTCGTGAAGCGGAAACCCTTTGGACATCGCAGGATGGACTCGCCTTGATGCAGTGAATTGTACCGCACGGATCCCGCTTTGCGGCCTCGTCCGCTGCTAGCTCCTTTTCGCCCTTCGCGCCCCTAACAGGCGGAACACTGAATCAAGGAACTATGATTGAGTCTGATGCTCTGTGGTGTCAACATCCCGGCGCAATCGGTCGCTTGGCTTCTTTTTTTGGTTCAGTTCGGGAGCACCAGAATCGCTGTCGAACGAACTGCGCACGGCGCGGATTGGCCTCAATTCGGCTGGGACGTCGCGAGCAGCGGAGCCTCCCATGCGTTGACGGGCATCCATTCCCGCGATCTTGCTTCCCTCGTACGGCGCCAGGTCCAGATCGATGGCACCGTGGATGCCTCTACCATTTACCTTCGTGGTGTGACTGTAAACGGATCGCTGCACGATGTATTCTTCATGACGACTACTTACGGGAAAACGATCGCGCTCGACGCCAGTAGCGACGCAGTTTTATGGGAATACACGCCCACCGATTACACGACTTGGGCCGGTACGGCTCAGATCACCACGAGCACGCCGGCGGCTGATCCGGACCGGCAATACATTTACGCCGCGGCTCCGGATGGGAATGTTCGGAAGCTGGCGATCGCCAACGGGCAAATGGTTTGGACAACGGCCATCACCTTGCTCCCTCCGTTCGAGAAAATCGCTTCGCCGCTCAAGGTCTTCGACGGGAAGGTCATTGCCGTCACCGGTGGCTACATTGGCGATGCGCCGCCATACCAGGGACACGTCGCCATCGTTGACGCTCAGAGCGGCAACCTTCTTCACGTCTGGAACTCTCTTTGTAGCAATCGCGCCGGGTTGATGGATCCCTCCTCCTGCGCGAATACCCGATCGGCGATTTGGGGCCGCGCGGGAGCGGTGATTGACTCTTCCAGCGGCAACATTTTCGTCGCCACGGGTAACGGGCCGTACGACGGGTCGATGAATTGGGGCGACTCGGTGATCGAACTGAGCGCGGACGCGACTCAAATCCTCGGTAACTACACACCGGCGGATAACACGCAACTGGACGACGGCGACGTTGACTTGGGTTCTACATCCCCGGTGTTGTTGAGTCCGGGAATTGTGGCGCAAGGTGGCAAGGACGGCTTGATCCGGACGCTCAGCACGGAGTCTATTGGCGGCACGGCTCCGCATGTCGGCGGCGAGTTGCAAATCATGTCCACGCCTTCAGGCAACCTGTTGTTTACCGCGCCGGCAGTTTGGAAGGACAATGGCCACACCTGGATGTTCGCTGCCGATGGCGGGGGAACCGCAGCCTGGACGTTCAGCAACGGAACTCTCACGAAGATGTGGAGCAACTCGACCGGCGGAACCAGTCCGATCGTGGCCGGCGGGCTGCTCTACGTCTACAATCCGCAAGGTGGCCTTTACGTTTACGATCCTGTGCAGGGCACCGAGCTAGGCACCCTTACGAGCGGCGGCGGACATTGGAACAGTCCGATCGTGGTGGACGGCAGAATCGTTTTGCCCGAAGGCAGCGCCAATGACCGCGCGACCTCCGGTGTGCTGGACGTATGGACGCTCCCCGGTCTTCCTGGCCGGTAACCGCGCAATGACGGACGTTGGGTCAGCTCGACTACAGGTCCTATCGCAGCTCATTATGGGAGCGAAAGCCAATCGCGAGCCTGAGCGGCCGGCTCCGTAAGCACGGTCCACGACAATGCGGCGGCGTCGAAGAGCGTCGTTAGTTATTTGGGGGCATTTACGAGGGCGATGGCGACCCCATCCCAATCCGGGATCCCTGTGTCTTTGGGCGGCTCGTTGCGCATCGCCACAATCCCCAGGTTCTTGTGATTAACGTCGAAATGTTCTTCCAGATAGCTACGCACCAACTCGGCGCGCTCTCGCGACGCAATAAACTGCTGTGCCGGCGGTCCCTGGACTGCATAACCCTCGACGACAATCGTGTCGTAAGGCAGTGTATCTACGACCGGACCAATCTCGGTGTCGATTACACGGCATCCGGCCGGCGTGAGCCGCTGGGTTCCATCCGGGCCCGCCTGGAAGACTTCGGTGCTGCGCAGCCAAAGGCGCTTGGAAATAAGCTTCTGAAGGCCCTTTTGCTGCAGATAGTCTTCGCGCGTTAGTTCAGCCACATTGTAGTAGCCGCGCCGCTTGAAAAACCCTCGCAAGAAGAAATTGTGCTTCAGTGCTTCGGTATCATCCTGCAGATTGGAAGTGGCTTGGTTCAGATTAGAGAGGGTATTGCGTATGTTTTGCGCGCCGCTCTGACCGAAATCGTCGTTGCCCAGCGCTTCTTTCAGGGTGCTATTCAGCCGGCTCGTTATCTCTTGCGTGTTCTCAAGTACCGCCTGGACTCTGGCGCCCAAATCACGGGATTGGAAATCAGCCACCAACCCATTCACTCGATCGGAGGCCTGTTCGAGGTTGGCAGTCAATTGCTTGGCATTGGCGAGCGTGTCCTCAATTTGCTTTCTGGCCTTCTCGTCTTTAAGCAGGAGGCCCGCCGGGCCTTTGCCGTTCTGAAGATCTGAAACCAGGAGGTTGAGATTGCTGGCGATCCGAACTCCGTCCCCGGCGATCTTGTTGATCTGGGGTCTGAGACCCACAACCATTCCATCCGCGTCCCGAAGGGTTTTGGTCATCGTGGTCAATGTCACATCCGCATGGCCGCGCAGGTCCTTGATGGTGTCGTCCAGATCGCTCAACACCCCCGAACCTTTGTCAAGCAATGCTGTGAGGTCGGGTGCTTCCTTGCCCTTCAGAATCGTACCCGGCTTGGCCTCGGGCGCACGATCGCTCCCCTTGGCGATGGAAATATATTTATCGCCAACCACCCCTTGGGTCTCGATGGCGGCTACCGAATCGGTGCGGACCATGCCCCTCACCTTATCGCTGATCTGAAGTTCCAATCGGAACTTGCCGGATGGCGACTGTGGGATCTCAATTCTTTTCACCTGCCCGGCATCGAGTCCTTGCACGCGAACCTTCGCGCCGTTCCCCACACCGCTCAGGCTGGAAAATTCGGCATAGATGTCGATGTGCTTCGCAAACAGGTTCTGACGGCTGCCGACAAGAAACAGAATTCCGGTAAACAGAGCAAACGCGAGGATGATAAATAGCCCCGTAGTCCACACTCGAGTGTTCATGGTTTTCTAATCCTCGGAGACGAGCCGCCGAACGAACTCGTTATCGCTGCTTTCCAACTCCCGAAGCGGCCCCAAGGCAAGCAGGTGACCTTTATCCAGGACGGCGACTCGGTCTCCTACGTGCCTTGCTTCCCGCACGTCGTGGGTCACGATGATCATCGTGACCCTCCCTTTTAAGCGGAGCAACAGTTCGTCGATCTCCGAGGCCGTAACGCGGTCCAGCCCGCTGCTCGGCTCATCGATCAACAGAATGCTGGGCTCCAGGATCAGCGCTCGCGCCAAGCCCGCTCGTTTTCGCATACCACCGGAGAGCGCCGCCGGCATGGTGTAACGCGCATCGGCGAGACCCACGGCTGCCAGTTCGCGCTGGACGGTCTGATCGATCTCATCCTTCGACTTGTGCGTGAAGCGCATCAACAGCACCGCGAGATTGTCATTGAGCGAATAGGAATCGAACAACGCGGCGCTCTGGAACATGTAGCCCATTTTGCGCCGTACCGAGGAGAGCCCGTCTTCATCGAGATCGACAATGTTCTGTCCCGCGATCGATATCACTCCCCGATCCGGGCGCATCAACCCAATTGTCAGTTTGAGCGTGACGCTTTTCCCCGTGCCGCTGCGGCCCATCAAGCATAGAACCTCGCCTGGCTTGATCTCAAAAGACACGTCATCCAGCACCTTGTGGCTGTTAAAGCTCTTTGACACCCCTTGGAACGAAATGGTCAGGCAGCGCGGATCGATCATACGGCGGTATTCGGAAACAGAAAGAAAATGAACTTGACCATCGTGACGTCAGACAGAATGATTAGCAGTGACGACACGACAACGCTGTTGGTGGCGGCCCGGCCTACTCCGATCGAACCTTCATCGGTTGTGTACCCGTAATAGCCGGACACCAGAGCGATAATAAAGCCGAACACGGCCGTCTTCAGCGTCGGCGGAATCACGCCTGCCCACGCGAGGTTGTTGAAGGCGTGATTTAGAAACAGCGTCAACGACATGTGCGAAGTCTGGTTCTCCACGAGAAAACCGCCAACCAGCCCGCAGACATCGGTGAAGATGGTGAGCAGAGGCAGCACCATCATGCACGCGATGATGCGAGGGATCACAAGGAACTTGAAGGAATCGATGGAGAGCGCTTCAACGGCGTCTATTTGCTCGGTGGCGCGCATATTCGCAATTTCTGCTCCTATCCCCGCTCCGACGCGCCCAGCCACCAGTAACCCAGTGATCAACGGGCCGATCTCATTGAAAAACGCCTGCGATTGTACAGCCGGAATGAGGGCTTCGGCGCCGAACTCAACCAGGGAACCGCGCGTGTGCAGCGTGAGGATAACCCCCAGCGCAAAGCCCGAAGCGGCAACCAGCGGCAATGATTGCCACCCGGCCGACTCCATATTGCGCCAGACTTGGGCAAATTCAAATGGCCGGCGCAAGCCGCGCCGTACGCCGCGGCTTGCGAACACGCCAAGTTGACCAATTAAGTCGATGTAATTTGCCATAATTATTTCTCACCGCCATTCGACCCCTAACGCCGAGCCGCCGCGATCGCCCAATGCCGCCACCCGATCCCGGCGGATCGTTGAAGTCCAGTGCTGTTATCAATGACCTGCCGGGTTGAGACTAGCGACGAACCCTTGCGCCGCAGGCGGGGCTGTCACTGCGCCGTCCACGATTTCGCCGTTTGTCACAGGCTTGCCGTAAAGCGCCTTATCGCTGGAATCGTCCGGTTTAATTGTTGCGCCGTCGAGTCCAAAGCCGGCAAACAGCCCCTTGGTATGCGAGAAGAAAACAATTTGTGTGTTTGTATCGTCGTGAGCCGATTTACCGTTTCCCCAGGCCGCGGAGGCGTCCGCACCCATGGTGAAGCGGTCGGAAAGGAGCTTCGGCCGCAGATTCTTGTCCCTCGACAACATCACGAGGTCGATGTTCT
>JASIGB010000138.1:0-5121 GCA_030045355.1 Bryobacteraceae bacterium | reverse complement strand
CCGGACGATTGCTCCAGCAGCGAGCGCAGCTTCCCGCGCAGTGAACTCCCCGGGATGTAGGGCAGTCCGAAGGCGTCTTTGACCACGGGATTATCGGCGCCGCCGATCTCGAGCGACCCTTTCCCTGCCCCGATATGCAGCCCCGTTTGACAGGCGATGTCACCTTCCACAATCAATTTTCCAATCAGCTTCAATTCGGTTTGCGCGGTGTGCGAACTCATGTCGGCTCGGTTTCCTGGTCGTGCTATTCGTCGTAGGCCACGGTTTATTCGTTATAAGCTACGATCGCTTCAAACAAATCGCGAAAGCGTTCGTAGCCGCGGGCATCGTTCTTGCGCGTCACTTGCAGCAGCAATTTCTCGAGCGAATCGAGACTGCGCAACGAGTGGCGCGCGATGGTGTAGGCCAGGCGCGCCCGCAACATCACGAACTGCTGCTGGCGTTCGTTCTCCGGCGCGCGGACCGCGCGGCGAACCGCATTGTACAGCCGGCGCAATTGGCTCTTAGTGCCCGAATCCATGTCGCGCATGCGGCTCACGACGCCGTGGGCCTGGTTGTCCAGATACAGCGGATCGGAAATCAGCTTCTCGATATCGATCTCGGGCGGTCCTTCGAAGCGCCCGCGTTCCCCGCCGCGGCGTTCGTCTCGCTCCCGCCCGCGGTCACGGCCACCTTCTCGGCCGCCGCCTTCGCGACCGCCGCGGTCTTCGCGGCCCTCACGCCCTTCACGATTGCCTCCGCCCTCGCGGCGCTGGCCTTGTCCCTGGCCTTGCTGGCCCTGGGGCTTGCGTTCCCCTTGCGGACGCTCACCCTGGGGACGATCGCCTTGCGGTTTGCGTTCGGGACGCTCCACCGCTGCCGGCTGCGCTTCGGCCCGCTCGCTCGGAGAGGGAGTCTCGGGCGGTGTCTCGGCTACGCGTACCTCTTGCTCTGTCTGTTCTGTATCAGCCATCCAAACTCCTTGTTTTGTGGGGCACGCACTCGTGCGTGCCGGTACCAGGAGCTACTCACTCGAAGCGCCCTCGGTAGAGAGCCTTGCCCATTCTAACGCCACGCGGCCCGAGGGCCGCAACTTGATATTCGCGGGGTTCTTGCCGACCAGGTCGGCAATCAAACTGGCGCGCGCCTTTTGAAAATCCCGCGCCCGCGAACTTCCCAGAATCCGCAACAGCCGGCGGTGGAATCGCCAGGGCCGTTCCACGCGCTTAGCGCCCGGCGCACGGCGCGTTTCGCGATAAATCCCGCACAAATCGCGGATATATTGCGGCGCGACCCCGAACTCGCGCACCATCGCAGTGAGTTCGTCCTTGAGCTCGGCCGCATCGGCCAATTGCTTCCATTCGAGCGTCCGGCCCAAGAGATAGAAGCAATCCTTATCGGCCGATTTAGCGATTTCCAGCCTATCCCGCGCCCGCCCATACACCGATCCCAGCGGCGTTTCGAGCTCCGGCGCGAGCGCCAGCGCCATGGTAATGGTCTTGCCTTCGGGCCCCGGAAATTCCTTGAGGTGTTCTTCGGTAAAGCGCTGGAACAAACGCTCGAATTCGCGCGCAAAGCCGATGAGGGCGTCCCAGGCGCCGCACACCGCGAAATCGTCGCCGCCGGTGTGGAGCAGGTTCACCTTCCTCCAGAACTCGGGCAGCGAGCACAGCACCTCCACCTCGCCGGCGAAAAACTGCTTATACAGCACGGAAAGCTGCACGTAATCTTCGATGCTTTGCAGGCGGCGCATGCGGACGCCGAAACTGTCCACGTCGCCGCGCAGCACGCCCCACACGGGCATTCCCTCGGCACGGGATGCCAGTACCGGCGCTGTCGCCGCTTCGCGCCCGTCGTCGGTCAGCGCGGTGTGCCTTGCGAGCGGCATCGAATCCGGCGACGTGCCGATGGTCCAGGAGTGCTTGCCGCCGGCCGTCAAGATCTCCGCGGGCGAATCGGGCGACCAGCCGACGTGCGTGGCGTCGCGCAGCTCGCGCCCCAGATTTTCGAAATAGGCCGGATCGGATCCCGGCGCGGGCGCATTCTGGGAGAAACCGCCCGCGGCCAACGGCGTTCCCTGCTTGCGCTGAAATTCGTCGTTCAGCCGCTTGCGAACCACGGTCCAATCGCCCAGATTTTCGGTGATGGCCCAGATCAACTCCAGGCGATTCTCACTGCGCTCCCGAATTCCGGCGCCGGCCGCGATGAGAAAATCTTCGGCTTGTGACCGCACTTCTTGCGGAAGCACCACCAGAAACTGCTCGCCGCCGCTCGAGCCGAGCAGCATTTTCGATAGTCCCAGTTCGGCGATCAATGCGCGCGGCAATACTTCACTCAATAGGCTGATCCAGCGCAGCCGCCCGGTGAGGAGCGCCTCGGCGGGCCGGCCCGAGGGCAGGAATTCCTCCACCCCCAAAAGCTTGCCTTGCAATAGGATCTGTACTGACATGCGAGCGCGTTAAAAGCTCAACTGTACCACGCCACCGCGCTCGCTACATGCTGCGCCGCCTACTGGCGCGTCAGGACGATCGTGTCGGACTTCTTCGTAGCCACGGGAGTGCCGATGTCGGTCAGCACCTTGCCGTCGGCCGAAACCTTGTAGACGTCCTTGAAATACGGCTTTCCATCGATATACGTCATGGCTTCAAATGAAGCCGCTCCGGTCTTTCGGAACGACATGGTTTGCTTCGAACCGTCCGTGGCGCCGGTCATGGGATACGGCTTGCCGTCAAACTTCGCGACACAGAGCGAATTCGGCTGCGCAAGCTTTAGACCGTCCGAGCCGTCGGGAGCGATCTCAAGCCATATGTCGGCAGCGTCGAAGTGTGTGGTCTGCCACTTGCCCAGAAACCCGGGGCCGCCCGAGAGACGCTTTAGAGTCGAGGTCTGGGTAATTTCCTTTCCGTCCTCTTGTGGGATGACCGTGGTCGCGTTGATCGTGTCGCCGTTCAGCTTGAGCGTGAATTTTCCCGAGATCTTGCCGTTCGCCCGGTTGACGACCTCCCACGTGTTGTCGTCCACGGCCTTCCACGCAGTCGTGCCGCCGTCCGGCATCGGATTTTCGTTGCCGTCCAGCTTAAACCTGTAGACGAAGCCCGATCCGTCGTACTTGTATTCACCCGACGGCAGCTTCTCAATGCTAGCCGTGCCTTGGACTTTACTCTTGGAGGAATCCACTTTCCATTTGCCGAAATAGGGAGCGTCGGCCGCCGTTACCGCAGCCGCCGCAAGGAACATAACCGTACAAGCTAGCGTGAAGTGTTTCATGCGCTAGGCCTCCTTGAGGGATTTGAGGCATTGTAGCCGATTTCAGGCTCCTCGCGGCAGCGAAAAAGTCGCGCGGCAATGAAAAGCGCGAGTGAGGGCATCCAGACCCACTCCATTTCGCTCAGGAGCACGAGTGCTCCACGCCGTGTCGCGAACGCGCTCAGGCTCAGCGGCGACACCAGGATCGGCCGGACACCGAAGAAATAGCGCGCCGTGTCGAACGGCGAAAAGAACGCCACGCCCAGGCCGCCGTTGGTGAATGCATCCAAGATCCCATGCGACGCGGTGGCGGCAAAAAGACAAGCTAGCACCCTCAGATCGCCCTTCAGTTCGCGGTGGCGCAAGAACAGCGTGACGGTAGCCGCCACCAAGGCAGCGAACAGCAGCGAGTGCGTCAGTCCCCGATGCCCCAATAGGTCGCCGTAGCGAATTCCGAATCGAAACCCCACCACATCGATGTCCGGCAGTATCGCGCAGCCGGCGGCGAATAGGCTGATTTCGGCGCGCCGCTCGCAGGGCGCGAGCGCCTGCGCGATGGCGGCTCCGGCCACGGCGTGCGTGAGGATGGTGGGCATACACGGCGCGGGTGCAACCCGCGGGAACGCTCACTGTATCACGAGATTCCGCGCTCGCGGCGCCTCGGCCCAGGAATGGGCAACGCCGGCAATTCGACTTAGAATTATTTCAGGAGCTTCCGTGGCGGGACCTGTGTCGCAAAATTGGGCCGTTCTCTTCTGGCGCCGGCCGCGCCGTCTGGCGCTTCGCAGGATCCTATTTTATGTCCACATGGTGCTCGGACTGAGCATCGGATTGCTCGCCAGCGTGATCTGTTTGACCGGGTCACTGATCGTTTATAAGCCGGAGATCGAAAGCCTCATTCTCGGGCCGGTATCCCATGTTGTTCCCTCCGCGGATCGTCACACCGTGCCGCTGCAGCTTGCTTACGACGCCGTCAGACAGAAACATCCCGATTGCAAGATCGTCCAAGCCTACCTGCATGCCGAGCCTGACCTGGCCTGGAGCTTCGACCTCAACTGCAAGCCGCAGGGACGAGTGGTTGTCTACGTCGATAAATATCGCGGTAACCTCACCGGCGAGGATCATTTCCAGGGCAAGTGGACGCAGTGGATCTACGATCTGCATGTTCATCTGCTCTCGGGAGCCACTGGCGAGACTGTAAACGGGATTGGAGCGCTTCTGCTGGTGGTTCTGGCGTCGACCGGGCTGGTGGTCTGGTGGCCGGGCGTAAAGCACTGGAGTTCCGCCTTCCGCTTTGAGTCGCGCGCCCGGTGGCGCCGCAAGAATTACGACGTGCACCGGCTCACTGGATTCTTTGCGAGCCTGCTGCTGATGTTCGTCGCCGTGACCGGAGCCTACTTCGCTTTTCCGAAGACGTATGAAAGCATCATCGCCTGGGCGGCACGGAAACCATCCGTCCTGCTGGCACCGCGCACTGGGATCGGGGCAGCCCGCAAGATTAGTCTGGACGCGATTTATGCAACCGCCGTGCAGGCCCTGCCGGCGGGCGAAACCACCTTATTCACTTTCCCCCAACAGAAAGACGCGCCCTACTCGCTTCGACGCATGCTGCCCACCGATTGGAGAAGAACGGGCGATAACCTCGCATATATCGATCAATACACGGGCCAGGTGATCCGCGTGACTTACCACCGTGAACTTTCCTGGCCCATTCGCTTCACGCGCGATTTCTATCCCCTCCATTTCGGAACCTTTGGCGGCAACTTCACACGCATCCTGTGGATTCTGATTGGCCTCGCGCCGGCGACTCTCTACGTCACAGGCCTGCTCATGTGGTGGAACAGGAGCATATTGCCGGCCGTCCGGCGCCGCCGGCGCAGGCGAAATGCTCTGACG
>JASIGB010000137.1:0-11384 GCA_030045355.1 Bryobacteraceae bacterium | reverse complement strand
GGCCGGTCCGCCCGCGCGATGGATTGCCCCGTCCACTCCGCCTCCACCGGCCAAACGCGAGTTCGCCGCGTTGACGATGGCGTCGACGCGGATCTTGGTGATATCCCCGACCACCAAGCGCAATTTTTTCCCACGTGGAAAATCGATTTCCATATGCCGTCCTTTTCTATATGCCCTTCATAGTACAGCGAAGCTATCATAAAGGTTGAACCAATCCAATGCGCTCGTGCTTTTCGACATCGACGGCACGTTGATTCGCCGCGCCGGGCCGCATCACCGCGAGGCCTTGGTGGATGCCATCCGTCGCGTCACGCATGTCGAGACCACCACCGAAGGCGTGCCGGTAGCCGGGATGCTGGATCGCGAAATCTTGACCACGATGATGCTGCAGGCCGGTATGTCGCGGTCCGCCACTCGCCGGGCGATGCCGGAAGTGATTGCGCGCGCCCAATCCATCTACGTTCGGCGCGTGCCCGACATTTCGCGCAAGGTCTGCCCTGGTGTTCGAACGCTGCTGCGGCGCTTGACGGCGCGCGATGTCGTGATTGGCCTCGTGACCGGCAATCTCTCGCGCATCGGCTGGCGCAAGATGGAGCGCACCGGGCTTCGGAAATACTTCCGCTTCGGCGCGTTCGCCGAAATGGCGCACAGCCGCGCTGAACTGGTGCGCGTGGCAATTCGGAAAGCGCGAAAAGAAAAATGGATTGGCCGCGACAGTGCCATCACGCTCATCGGAGATCATCCCAACGATGTCCTGGCGGCCAAAGCCAACGGCATTCGGTCCGTCGCGGTCGGGACCGGAATCGTCGGGCTGGAAGAACTAAACTCGCACTCGCCGCATATTGCGGTTGAGGATCTGCGCTCAGTCAGGGTAGACGACCTACTCTAATGAGTGTATGATCGCGCTCCGCAACATCGGCGTGCTGCTCGTCGCGGTGCCTTTCTATCTTGCGGCGCAATCCGCGGACGTTCCGCCGCCTGATCCGTCGGAGAACTGGAATCTTTACTACCAGGCGACCTCCATCGGCCAGCAGCACGGAACTTTTTATTCGCCATACGAAGGGCCCTTGAGCCTTCAGGACTACCCGGAGCGCGACGTCTCGATCACCACTACTTTGTTCTTTGGTCTCAACCTCGGCGCAGGGACGCAGTTTTATTTCAATCCGGAGATTGCGGGAGGCCGTGGGTTCAGCAACGTCGATGGGTTGGCGGATCCATCCAACGGCGAATTGCCGCGCGTCGCCAGCGCTACTCCCAAGCCCTATATCGCGCGGCTTTACGTCCAGCACGATTTCGGCTTCGGCGATGAAATGGAGCATTTCGACAGCGACGAGAATCAACTGGCTGGCGAGCGGCCCATGGTGCGCGACACCATCTATGTGGGCCGCTTCTCGCTCACTGATTTCTTCGACGGCAACAGTTATTCGCACGATCCCCGAACGCAGTTCATGGCCTGGGGATTGATGTACAACGGCGCCTGGGATTATCCGGCCGATGTACGTGGCTACACGTGGGGAATCGTGGATGAATTTCACACGAAGGACTGGTCGTTCCGCTACGGCGTGGCGGCCGAGCCGCGAGTGGCAAATGGCCCGCAGTTCGATCGCCGCCTTTTTGTAGACCAAGGCCATACTTGGGAAGAAGAGCGGCGCTATTCGATCCGAAAGCATCCGGGCGCGGTTCGCTGGCTGCAATATTTGAATCGGACGCGCTCGGGCAGTTATGTCGAGGCGGTCCAGTTGGCCGAAGAAACCGGCACGACGCCCAGCGTGCAGGCCATTCGCAAGCCTGGCACGGGCAAGTATGGGACCGGGATCAGCTTCGATCAGGAGATCAGCTCTGACGTCGGCATTTTCTCGCGATTGGGGTGGAACGACGGCAAGACCGAGGACTTCGCCTTCACCGCGATTGACCGGCTGGCTGAAGCCGGCGTGTCGTTCAAAGGGACGCGTTGGCACCGGAAGGATGATGTTGTCGGGAGTGCGTTCGCTGCGGCGGGGATATCGGGCGTACACGCGGTGTATCTCGCCTTGGGCGGCCTGGATTTCCTAATCGGCGACGGAAAGCTCAACTACGCGCCCGAATATCTGTGGGAGGGTTACTACAGCGCGCATGTCTATCGCGGCTTTTCTGTCAGTTTCGATGCCCAGCACTACAACAATTTGGCGTACAACCACGACCGCGGCCCGCTGTGGGTAGAATCGGTGCGGCTACACATCGAATTCGGTATCCATCCGCTCATCGCGAAGTGAAGTAGCCTAGGGAAATGGATCCCGCACGTCAGCTATTGCGTCACACCATTGCAACACTCGCCTATCGCGCGGCCAAGCCGCTGCGCGATGCCCCCGAGAACTTCTGCAAGTTCCGTCCCGCCGAAGGGGCGCGCACGGCGGTAGAGATTCTCGCGCACATGGGCGATCTTTTCGATTGGGCTTTGTCTGCCGTTCAAGGGCAGGAGCGCTGGCATAGTTCGGAACCGCAGCCCTGGCGGGAGGAAACTGAGCGCTTCTACGCTACGCTCGCCGCATTCGATGCTTACCTGGCTTCCGATGACCCTCTGCACGTTTCCGTGGACGCATTATTCCAAGGCCCGATCGCCGATGCGCTCGCGCACGTGGGCCAAATCGCGCTGATGCGCAGGCTGGCGGAGGCGCCGGTGCGCGCGGAAAATTACTACGTCGCAAAGATCAGCGTGGGCGTGGTGGGCGCGGAACAAGCCGCGCCCGTGTACGAGTTCTAGTTGGCCTGCTCGGACCTCTGTTTTTCGCGTTGGGCCTCGGCTTCCACCGCGCGCATCACGCGCAGAATGTTGCCGCCGTAAATTTTGCGAATGTCCTGCTCGGAATAGCCCTTTTCCAGCAGCGCGCGCGTGAGATTGGGAAACTTCGAGACGTCTTCCAGCCCACGCGGCGTGCAGAACACGCCGTCGAAATCGCTGCCGATGCCCACGGCGTCGATCCCGCCCACCTTCACCGCGTGATCGATATGCGCCACCACGTCATCGAGCGTCGCGGGCGGGACCTTCTTTTTATATTCGGCGATCGTGGCGTCGTCGCCCGCCGCGCCCGGAAGCGTGCTGTCCACGACGTGTTTGGCCGCCTCCGCCGATTTTTCCGAAAGGAATCCGCAATTGAAATTGATCTGGATGACTCCGCCCTTCTTGGCGAGTGCCGCGATCATCTGATCCGTCATGTTGCGCGGAACGTTGCACAGCGCGCGGCAGGAGGAGTGCGACGCGATGATGGGCGCGCGGCTGGTCTCAAGCGCGTCCCAGAACGTTTTGTCGGCGGTGTGCGAAATATCGATCATCATTCCCAGCCGGTTCATTTCGCGGACCACCTGTTTGCCGAACGGCGTGAGACCGTTATGATGCGCGACGCCGGGCTTGTCGATGTCGCCCGAAGAATCGGCCCAATTGTTGGTATTGGTATGGGTCAGCGTCATGTAGCGGATGCCTAGATCGAAGTAGTCGCGCAGCAGGCCGAGATTGTCTTCGATCGCATGGCCGCCCTCAATGCCCATCAGCGCGGCGATCTTGCCCTGTCTGTGAATGCGCTCGATATCGTCGGCGGTGGTAGCAAGTACGAAATCGTTCGGATACCGTTCGACAATGCCGTGCCGGACGGTGTCGATCATTTCGAGCGTGCGGTGCGCCGAGCGGTTGTCCTTGACATAGCTCGATGCGACGTAGACGGCGAAAAACTGGGCGCCCACGCCGCCTTCCTTGAGGGAAGTGATATTGGTGTGGCCGTCATTCTTGCTTTTGCCGATGTCGTACCCGTCCACGGTGCGGCTGGTGATGTCGTTGTGCGTGTCGATGAGCAGCATGGAACGATGGATGCGCGCGACTTCGGCGTCTGTGACCGGCTTGGTTTGAGCAAAGCTCACGCACAGAACGATAGCAAGAAGGCACAACGCCCGCATGCCCTGAGGATAGCGCACACGCGAGCGAAGTCCGTTATTTTGCTCCCGAAGGCTTAGCAAGGTCGAGCGTCTCGCAAATCGCCAGGGGCTCGATATCGAGCAAGACGGCCGCACCGTTCACAACAAACTGCCCGGTGCCTGTCGATGGCGGTGCAATCTGCAGCGTGACTGTTCGCTCGTGACTGTCGCAAACGGCGACCGGCCGGCGCGACAGACCTACGGAGAAATACCACTCGCCGAGCGGGAGCTTCTTCCAGAGCACTTCGCCCGCTCGGTTTGTGGAGAGCGTTCGAATCGTTCGATCCCAAGAGTCGGCCAGAGATACGGCCGCTCCTGAAACGGCGGCGCCTTTGGCATCGATCACGCGTAGGCGCACGGCGCCGGTTTGCGCGTACAGCGCCCAGGCTTCAACTTAAAGAAATCATTGCATTCTGCCGATCTGTGGAACGGCGGAAATGGACCACGACCCT
Source organism: Bryobacteraceae bacterium (assembly GCA_030045355.1). Lineage (GTDB taxonomy): Bacteria > Acidobacteriota > Terriglobia > Bryobacterales > Bryobacteraceae > Palsa-89. The sequence goes on along the minus strand of JASIGB010000137.1, from coordinate 6,990 downwards.
ACCAACCGGCTCGTCATCTTGATCCCGGTTTTTAATGACTGGCAGGCCGTCGCTCTCTTGCTCCCCGCGCTCGATCACGCACTGGCCGATTGCCCCCTGCAGATCGAAGTTCTGCTGGTCAACGATGGTTCCACCCAAACACTGGGGCCGCTGCTGGCGGCGCAAAACTTCGAGAAGCTCGGCGCAGTCCAGATCTTGCAGTTGCGCCGCAATCTGGGCCATCAAAGGGCCATCGCGGTGGGGCTGGTGCACATCCATCGCTACTTGCCGTGCGCGGCGGTGGTGATCATGGATGGCGACGGCGAAGACCGGCCACGGGACGCGCAGCGTTTGATCGAAGAATTCCGGCGCCACGGGCAAAAGTCGATCATTTTCGCCGAGCGCGCCAAACGGCTGGAGAAAATCGCGTTCCGCTTCAGTTACTGGCTGTACCGCACCACGCATTGGCTGCTCACCGGCGTACGTGTGCGCGTGGGCAACTTCAGCATTGTTCCCTGGCAGGCGGTTGAGCGCCTGGTGATCGTGTCCGAATTATGGAATCACTATGCCGCGGCCGTTTTCCGCGCGCGGATTCCCTATAGCACCATCCCCATGGATCGCGGGCCGCGTATTCACGGCGAATCCAAGATGAACTTCGTGGCACTGCTGGTGCACGGCTTCAGTTCCATATCGGTGTTCAGCGATATTGTCAGCACGCGTCTCTTAGTCGTCGCCACGGCGCTGACGGCATTACTGGTCACGTCGACGGCCGGCGTCGCGGCATTGAGCTGGCAAGGGCACTTCAGTGTTCCTGCCTGGGCCTCCTGGCTGGGGGGCGTACTGCTGGTGATTCTGGCGCAGGCCGTCATCGGTTCCTTCCTGCTCGCGTTCTCGATTTTAAGCGCGCGCGCCAATCTGACTTTCATTCCCTTGCGCGATACGCCGCACTACATCGAGCGCCTGGAGCGCGTGTTCCCCCGTGACCAGTCTCATCTCCGCGCCGAAGCCGTCTGAAACCCTCCAGTGCAAGCGAGGCGCGGAGCGATGGCGCATCGCGCTTCCCTTCGCGGTGTTTGCGGGGACGGCTGGCTTGCTGTGGATTCTGTTTGCACATCGGCTGATCCTAGGGACCAACGATGAAGGCATCTACTTGGACGGAGCCGAGCGCATTCTGCGCGGCCAAAAGCTCTACGCCGATTTCTTCGGCTACATGAGTCCAGGCAGTTTCTGGATCCAGGCGCTCGCGTTCCGCGCGTTCGGCGTGACGCAGGCCGCCGGGCGCGTGCCGGTGATCTTCGATGTGGCGGTCGAGTGCGCCTTGATCTTTTGGCTGGTGGAGCGTTATGCCTCGCGCGCCTGCGCCTGGGTGACTACACTGCTGTTTTTGGCCTTCGAGATCGCCGACCCGAGCATGATCACCGCGCAGCATCGCTGGGATAGCGGCGCGCTCGCACTGGCATCGATTGCGCTCTGCTTGGCATCGCAAAAGAAATGGTTGATTGCCTCGGGATTCTTGGCCGCGTGCGCCGCGCTCACGACGCCATCGATGGCGCTGGTGGCGCTGGTCACGGTAGTGTGGCTCGGAACGCGCGCGGCGTGGTACCTGATTGGCGCCTCGATCGCGGCGTGCGCCGCCGGGCTCGCGCTCTGGCTAGACGGAATCTTTCCCGCGTTCCTTCGGCAATTGCAGTGGCTCTCGCGGAACTATTCGGCTGTCAACGTGATGCACTACGGCTCGATCATCGGCGGCTACCGCGCGCTTTTCGAAGGCGCCGGCGTCTGGGAACTGGCAATCCGGTTCTGCGTGGTGTTGTGCATAGCGCTGCCGGCGCTGCTGCCGGTGGTGGCCATCGGAGGAGGAGCGGCGCTGTGGAGGCGCGAGCAATCTCCGGCTTTCTTGTATTTGGCGCTGTGCGTCGCCGCGTTGGCGATCTCCACGCATCCCCGCTCCGACGTCGCGCATTTGGCCTACGTCGCGGCGCTGCCGTATGCGCTCGCCGGCATTGCCATCTACCGCGTCATCCCAGCGCGGCCGCGCGCGTGGGTCGTTGTCTTTTTCGGCCTCTGGGCAGCCGTGTTTGCGCGGCAAGCGTTCGCGGCCGGATCGCCAGCCATCCCAACGCCCGTCGGCGAAGTGCGCGCCAGCGCCGCGGAAGCACCCGCGGTTGTGGAGTTGATCGCCCGCGTCCGGCCGCATCAAACGCTTTTTGTGTACCCGTACAAGCCACTGTTCTATTTCCTGACGCAGGCCGAGAATCCGTCGCGCTTATCCTACTTACAACCCGGATTGATGACGGCCGAAGATGCCGCGCTGGTTCTGTCGGAGCTCAAGGCGCACCCTCCCGATTGGGTTCTCTATCTTGACCTGAGCCAAACCGAGTTCGAACGCGTATTTCCTTCGGGGAAAAACTTCCTGGCGCATTTCCCGGACCTGGAGGACTGGATCAAGGCCCATTACGGTCCAACCAGCGTCCAGCCCCTGGGAGGATATGCTCTGCTACGGCGCCGTTAGTTCAGCGTGAGGCGGCGCTTAAGCCCCGATTCACACTCGACGACCCGCGACGCAGTACGATGGAACGTCTGGCCAGATCGAGTACAATTTCACCGGAAAGAGGGAGACCTACTATGCAAGCTCGCCATTTGTTCCTCCTTGCGGTGCTAGGCACTGGGGTGTTCGGCGCGACCGTTGCCTTGGCTCAAGATGCTCCGGTCCCAGCGCCCAAGGTTACCGGCCCGATCCCGGTAACGTCTGACTCCTATCCGTTTCTAGGCGCGGGTCACACGCTCCATCCCATCGACTTCACGAAAGCCGGTTACGTGGAGGAGGAGTTCTTGGTTAGCGGCAGCGCGAATGTGTACGATTGGGCCGCGGACGGGAGGCTGAGCGTAAAGACCGCTAACGTTCCCTACACCACACGCATCCTGGTGCATCGTCCCACCCAGGCCTCGCGCTTCAGCGGAAACGTGGTGGTTGAGCCCTTTATGCCCGCGCGGCGTTATGACTGGCCCATCATGTGGGGCTACGTCTACACGTCTCTCATGGAGCACGGAGACGCTTGGGTGGGAGTAACGGTCCCGGCCACCAGCGCCGCGCTCAAGAAATTCAATCCGGCGCGCTACGCGGCCCTGTCGTTTGCCAATCCCTCTTCTGCGAACTCGACAGGCAACGCCACCTGTCCTGGCGCGGGTAAAAATGGACCCACTGACATCGAAGACGGTCTCCGCTTCGACATGCTCAGCCAGGTGGGCGCCGCTCTCAAAAGCGCCGGCGGCCCCATGGGTAATTTAAAGGTGGAAGGCATTTACATGACCACCCAAGGGGGCGACTTACTCACCTACATGAATGCCATCCATCCGCACGCGAAGCTCGCCAATGGCAAATTTGTCTACGACGGCTATCTGTCGCGCAATCCGGGAAATATTCAGCGCGTGAATCAATGTGAACCGTTCCCGCAGGCCAACGATCGCCGTGGTGGATTTCATCACGATTATGGCGTTCCGGTGATTGCTGTGGTGGCGCAGGGCGAAGTAGTTGCCTCTCTTAGTTTGCGCCGCGACGATAGCGACGATCCTTCCGACCGTTTCCGCCTTTACGAGGTCGCCGGCGTCAGCCATATCGACCAAGCTGCCTATTCGCAGTTTCCGGCTGTGGCCGATCAAATCGCCGCCGTCGGCGCCACGCAAGGCACTCCGGAGTGGCCGTTTAACATTACCTGTGAGCCGCCGATCCCACTTACCGACCAGCCCGCGCTGACTTATGTGTACGATGTGGCATTCCAGCACTTGTTCAGTTGGGCCCACACCGGCGCGGCTCCGCCCAAGGCGGAGCGTATCGAGGTCAAGGAAGGAGCATCTGAACCCCACACCGACGCAAGCGTCGCGGTGGACGAGTACGGGAATGGCCTCGGCGGTGTGCGGACGCCTTATGTCGAGGTTCCGGTCGCTACCTACTTGGTGACCAGTCCGGGTCCGGGCACCTGCCGCGAACTGGGGCATACCGTTCCGCTGGAACACTCCCGCCTCGTCCAGATGTACCCTGACTCAAAGACTTACACGAACAAAGTCGCCCAAGTTACCGATCGACTGGTCAAGTCGGGATGGCTGACGAAATCGGACGCCCGAACGATAAAGTCCCAGGCACGTGAAGCAACGCTGGAGTAATCAGTCGCGGCGTTTCAAACCAAGCCGCGTACTCGTTTCGTAAGCGAGGATATCTTCGCACCGTCTCGGGGAGCTCCGGCGGGAAGCGGACCGGCTGACCTACTACCCTGCGCCAGCGTCGCCAAGACTCAGAGCAAAACCCTGGTACGCGATTACTTGTGTTCTTCGCCGGCTCGGCGCAACTCCTACGCCACCGGGTGGAGTTTCCGAACGGCGCGGCGCGCCCCAAAACTATGCGGTAGCGCACAAATCGTAGGTCTAGGACTGCGTGGTTAAGTTCTAGTAGTACTGCAGATACAGGGACCCGAATTTCGGTATCAGTACCGACCGCTTATTGCACGTATTTAAGCTGCTCGCGCATACTGATTTTTACCAGTATATGTCGAATTCACCTCACCCAGTGGGAGCGGGGTTTCCAGTGCCGCCTTGGCTCGCTGTATCCCAGCTTCCCTTTGCCGGACCCGAAAGGCGGCGGTTATGCGTCGCGGATTTGGTGATACAGGCGGCTCAATCGACTCCGGAGGCTACAGCGCTTTCGGCAGGCGAAGCCAAAATGACGTACGCCGAACTCGCGGATCGATCGCTCAGACTGGCGGGGGTTCTAAAGGACATGGGCGCAGGCCCGGAAACTCCCGTTGCCCTGTGCCTGGAGCGATCTTTTGATTTTGTCGTCTCCTCGCTCGCGGCGCTGGCGGCGGGTGCGGCATATCTTCCGTTAGATCCGAGCTGGCCGGATGCGCGGCTGCAGCAAATATTGACCGACGCCCAAGCACCGCTGACGATTTCGCGGGGCCCTCTCGCCACGCGGATGCTGGGCATGACACCGCGGACGATCGATCTTGCCAACCTGGGCAGCCCGATCGGCGAATCGCTGGCGCTGGATCATCCAGTGGCGGTTACGCGGGAGAATCTGGCGTACATCATTTACACCTCGGGATCCACCGGCGAACCGAAGGGCGTCGAAGTCACGCACGGAAATTTGTTGAATTTGATCTTCTGGCATCGCCAGGCGTTTAGAATCACGTCCCGCGACCGCGCCAGCCATCTTGCCGCTGTGGGGTTCGACGCGGCGGTGTGGGAAGTGTGGCCGTATCTGACCGCCGGCGCGACGGTGGTGTTGGCCGATGAGCGGGTGCGCACCTCGGCGGACCTGATGCGAGACTGGCTGGTCAAGGAAAACGTCACCGTGGCTTTCGTTCCAACCGTCATGGCGGAATCGATGCTGGGACATCCGTGGCCTGCGGCGGCGGCGCTGCGATATTTTCTGACCGGCGGCGAAGCCCTACATCGGCACCCGTCGCCGGGGCTGCCCTTCACCGTGGTGAACAATTACGGTCCCACCGAGTGCACGGTGGTAGCGACGTCGGGTGTATTGCAATCCGCGGACCTGGAGGCGCACCAGCCTGCGCCGACGATCGGAAAGGCGATCGCGCATACACATATTCGGATTCTCGACGAAGGGCTGCGTCCCGTTGCGCCGGGGCAGGTGGGCGAAATTTATATCGCCGGAACCAGCGTGGCGCGCGGATATCGCAATAATCCTTCCCTGACCGCCGAGCGCTTCGTTCAGGATGCTTCGACCCCCGCGCCGGGCGCGCGGATGTACCGAACCGGCGACCTGGGCTGCTTCCTCCCGGATGGACAGATCGCTTTTCGCGGGCGCGTGGACAGCCAGGAACAGATTCACGGACATCGAGTGGAACCAGATGAGATCGTCTGTGCACTGAACCGGCACCCGCTGGTTGCGGCCAGCGCCGTGATCGCGCGCAGCCATGGTTGTGCCAAGAGCGGCTGCGCCAAGAGCCTGGTGGCATATGTAGTGCCGCGCGAGTCGACGCCGCTGACGGCGTCCGGCTTGCGGGAATTCCTGTCCGCCAGTCTGCCTCACTACATGGTTCCGGCCACCTTCGTGCGCATTCCGGCGCTGCCCTTCAACTCCAACGGCAAGTTGAAGCGCGCCGCGCTTCCCGAACCGTCGGCCGCCAATCGCATCGAAGACGCGGGCTATCGCGCGCCCAGCACGCCGACCGAGGAAGGCCTGGTGGAGATCTTGGCCGAGCTGCTGGAAGTGGAACGCGTGGGAGCGGACGACAACTTTTTCCTGCTGGGTTTCCACTCGCTGCTAGCTACACAGGTGGCGGTGCGGGTGCACCAGCGCTTTGGCATTCAGCTCGGGTTGAGGCATTTGTTCGAGGCCAAAACCGTTTCGCGGCTGGCCGCGGAATTGGACCGGCAGCTCATCGAGAAACTGAATTCGATGAGCGATCAAGAAGTAGCGCGTTATCTGGCGGCACATCCGGAATAAACGCATGGACGCCGACATCAGTTTGTGCCGGCTGATGGAGCCAGACATCATGGCCTCTCCGTACCGGCTCTATCGGGAGCTGCGGGAGACGGACCCGGTGCATTGGGATCCGTTCCTGCATTCCTGGATCGTGACGCGCTACGCGGACATCATCACAGTGCTGAGCAAATTGTCGGCGGACCGGACCCTGACGGCCCAGCGGCTGCAGGACATGGGGCTGGCGGCCTTGAGTCCCATCATCCAGGTGATGGCCAAACAGATGCTGTTCCGCGATCCTCCGTATCATACGCGCCTGCGGACTCTGTGCGCGGCGGCATTCACTCCGGCGCGCGTGGCAGTGCTGCGCGGGCACATCCAGAATATCGCCGACGGGCTGATCGGTGGTTTCATCGGGCGCGGGACGGCGGACGTCGTGGCGGATCTGGCCGCGCCGATGCCCGCCATTGTTACCGCCGAAATGCTCGGCGTCCCGGTGAGCGACCACGATAAATTAAAGCAGTGGTCTATTGATTTCGCCGAAATACTGGGAAATTTCCTGCACGACC
>JASIGB010000012.1:0-6444 GCA_030045355.1 Bryobacteraceae bacterium | reverse complement strand
GCCGTTGTAAGTGGGCCAGGTATCGGTGGGCGGCTTGAGCAGCAGCGCGGGATCCAGGCCTTGCGCATGGAGCTGACCGGCAAACCAATATCCGGCGAGCGCGAGAACCGCGAGACGGAGCTTCATTTCAACGTCTCCAGATAAGCTAGAACATTGTGCATGTCGGCGTCGGTGTACCTTCTGAGCAGGTCGGCGTGCGCGGCCAAGGGATCGTGGATTTCGACTTTCACTCGCGCGTCGCGAGCGAAGCCGCGGTATTCCCCCGAAGCGTCACGCAAGCCGACGTTGAAGTCGTCGATAAATTCGAGCGTGCCGCTGAACGACTGACCGGATGGCAACGTGACCGTAACCTGCGGCCGCGCCTGCGATTCCTCCTGGCGCGAGCGCGGATAGAGCATGCGGGATTGCAGCGCCACGGGATCGTATTTCTTCGCGATGCCGGCCAGATCGCCCGTGGGTGAGTGGCAAGTACGGCAGCGGCCCGCGCCGTTGAAGAATTCGCGGCCTTTGTCGCGATCGCCGGTAACCACGTTGAGGATGGTATAGGCGTTGCGATCGATGGCGGCCTGTTGGCGCGAACGCAGAAACGCGGCAATATCCTGGATCTGGTCCGCGGGCAGGTGGAACGCGGGCATGCCTTTGCCGGGACGGCCCTGCTCGATCACCGGGCCGATCTTATCGCCGCGTTCGTCGTCCAGCGCTAGTTCGGAGCGCACCAAGTCGGGACCGGTGTCGCCGCCCTGCGCCGTCGTGCCATGGCAAAAGGCGCAATTGCCGATGAAGATCTTCTGCCCGCGCTCCACCGCCGCCGGATCCGGAACGGCGCGGCTGATGAGCATGTTGCCTCCGCGGCGCGGCGCGGCGGGCGGCGCTTGCGCAGCGAGCGAAGAGGCTGTGAAGAGCGCCAGGGCCGCGACCGTTTTCATATGTTGCCAGGAACATTCTTTCATTTCTTGGAACCGCGCGTCTACAATGCCCGGCTAGCACGGCGGAATCAGTGCAATCGCGAAATGGCTACTGTTCCCAGGGGCGCCGCTGTGCTCAACAGCATCGGATCGGGAACACGGCGCTTCCTACGGTCACGTATATAATCCACAAACCAGCGGGTCGCTTCAAAGCCGCGCCAGTACGGATTGGTGCGCAACAAGTCATTTCGAGCGCCTAGGATTTCGCGACGCGCAAAGCGCTGCAGCCCATCCCCGTGTTCGGGGAGAGGCTCTGCGTCGATGGTTTCGGTGGCGAGCCGCGGTGTGCGACAGTCGTTCAGTTCCACCACCACCATGCGCCCATCGGTGGCGATGGGATCACCGGTGGAATTGTGCGCATATCGAGGTACGCCGGGCCGGTCGACCCAGTCCAGAACGCTGCCGCACTCGGAGAATGCCAGATCATAAGCCACTTTGTCGCGCTCCGCATCGACATCCTCGTCGATTTTGTGGGCCACCGTCCTCCCGGGGCGCATGTAAGCGAAATCGATATCATGGGTAGCAGCTCCAATCCACATCTGGCGTCCGTGCCATGTGCCGGCCTGCCACAACCTGATATGGTGGCGCTTGGCCACATCGTTCAGGCCTTTTTGCCAGGAAATATCCTGCTCCTCGCCGTTGAGCAACTGCAAAGACATCGGTGCGGCCTGGTCGCCATGCAGCTCGGCAACGGCTCGGATGAAGGAAATCCGATCGCGGAGAGAACTGGGCCCCGGCTCGGTCCACCCGGCGGCTTCGAAGGATTCCGCCAGCTCTCCGCGCGAGCCGATCACAAGAACGTTCGTAAGATCGGACCTACGGCCGGAGGCCGGGGTTTCGGTGCGGGCAGGCAAGGCGGCCACGATCTCCGACAACTCCCCACGTTCTTCCCCGGTGAGCGTTGGGCCTGCGTCCTGCTCGGCGGGAGGCGCAGGCGGCAGCGCGAGCGGCCGGGTCAACTTTAGGGTTAGTTCGACGCCGGCCGGATAGTAGATTTCCGGTTCCGGAACTCTCATGAGAAGCGAGCGAATGGCCCACTCCGCCAGTTCTGCGTGCACCTCCCACTCCAGCACGGTTCTAATGTACCCGCTTACGCGATAAGACATGCTGCCGGTGGAGCGTACTCCGTGGATGCGGCCGTCCTCAGTAACGCGCTCGCGGCTGTTATCGACGTCCGACACACGAGCCACCAAGGGTACCGGCCTGCTACCGGGCGGAGTGATGCGGTCAAAGGCCAAATCGAGACTAGCCGTTTCGTGACGAAGTCCCAAACCGACGCGCGTGACCGATTTCACCCGGCCGGCCAAAGTGCTTCCAGCGGCTAAAATGACTTCGTCATCCAGCTTTACCGGCGCGATGAGTACTGCACGGACGACGGATCCGGGAACGCTGGCGTAGGAGCCCACAGCGGTGGTCAATCGAATATGAAGTGGCGTGCCCTCGGGTAGTGGGCGAATAGACAGCGTGGCAATCGACAACAAGAGACTGACCAACAGCGTCATGAGTACCAATCGGAAGCCATCAGGCAGCAGTTTATCCTATACGGATCGGATCAGCCAATATTTTTTCACTGCCGGCCGCCGGCAAATTTCAGTCGGGAGGCTCAACCGGTCCGGGGACTGCGCTGTGGCGATGATTCGCGTAGGTGACCTCAGGTCCGCCAGGTCGCCATTCAAATCTCGGGTGGGGGCAGCCGATGAGTTCGAGGGAGCTAACCCATGACGACGTTAGAAGACCAGATTTCGGCCGCGATCGGCGCGCATGGATTGTGGAAAGGCCGGCTGCGCGCGGCTATCGACAGCGGCAAGAGCGATGTATCGATCGAAGCTGTTCGGGACGATCATCAATGCAGTTTTGGGAAGTGGCTGTATGGACCGGAACTGAGCACTCAAAACAAGAATTCCCCACACTATAAGGCGTGCGCGGATCTGCATCGCCGCTTTCATGCCGCTGCCGCAGCGGTGATGTCCCTGGCGATGCAGGGAAAGAAGCAAGAAGCCTCTCAGGCGCTGGATGGAAACGGGGAGTTCAAGAAGTTATCCACTGAACTCACTCGTGCGCTGCTGGAGTGGAAAGGCGTTTAGAGACGCAAGCCTCCGCTGCGGCGAACTAGCAATCCATTCGCAGGGCTTCGAGGTTTCAGGCGAGAGCTCAGGGCTGGGGAGTGGATTGAGCTTCCTTCTTGCGCCGCCTGGCGACAAGAATTCCCATAGCGAGCGCGGCCGCCACGGCCATAACGGAAGCCAAGCGTGGTTCGGGCACCGCTGCGAAAGCCGGTGTCAATCGAAGGGGTGAGTTGTTGAAGTTGGTGGTGACGTTGGAAGTATCGGGGTCGGCAGTGGTGAACAGATCTGTAATAGGCTCGCTGGGCGTGTTGACGTTCAGCACTGGCGGGCCTTCTGGGCCGAAGGGCGCGTCCTGGGATCCGGTGTAGAGAAGCGAGACCGGCGAGGTCGAAACCACGGGTGTTATGGGAGCAGCATCATAGAGCGGCAAAACCTGGTAATTACTCGGGGTTACTGGCTCCAGGGAAATTGGTGAAGGAGAGTTAATCTCAGGATTGCTCACAAAATCATCCGTGGTAATCGGCTGGCCCGACGGCACAGGAACCGGGCTGATCTCCGGCGTGCCCAGTATTACATTGTTTACAGAGACGGATTGACCAGAACCAACTGGCGGCAAGCTGGACTGCACCAAGTTTGGCAATACCGTTGCCGATAAAGTAGGGACCGCCAGCAGAGCCAGCGCCATAGCGGAGCCTATCGAGATCAGCCGCAGGTCTAATCTCATCTTTTCTTCCTCATTGAGTGGCGGATCCCCAAAAAAATCAAAACTCAGTCTCTCGACGAGTTCGGTATCTTAATTATTTCAGGCTGTGACCGTGACTGGCAGCCGCACCTCAAAGTAACCTTGTCAAATCATAACCTGGAACATGAAAAACTTAAAGTGACATCGCCATGTAACACGTACTATGCAATTAGAACTAGGACTACTTTTCTGGCGATCATGAAACCTTTTGCTAAGTATAAGCGGTCTTATTGCGCGGATGCTCCGTGCCATCATCTTGGCAGTGCTGGCAGTCCTGCAACTTGCGTGCAGCCGGGCGCCGCAGTGGTACGTGGACCGGGGAAACCGATTGGCAGCCGCCGGCAAATATGCCGCCGCGGAAATCGAATATCGCCATAGCATACAGGATGCCCCGAACTATGCCGAAAGCTACTACCGGCTGGGTGTCGTCGAATATCAGCTACGTCACGGAGACAAGGCACTAGAGGCTCTCGAGCAGGCTGTAAGCCGGGATCCCAAGAATGACCGGTATGGCATCGAGTTAGCCAGCATGGCGATTGAAGCCTTCCAGTTAGTGCCCACCCGGGCAAATTTGTACAAGATCGCGGCCGACGAGGCGGACCACTTACTGAAGGAGGACCCGAATTCGTTTGACGGGTTACGGCTGCGGGGCGACGTATTGGTGGCGGACAGAAAGTACGCCGATGCGCAGTTGGAGTTTCAGAGAGCTAATCAAGTAAGACCGAACGATCCTGACTTAGTGCTGGCGCTCACCGAGACTTTGCTGGCCGAACACGAGGATCGTAGTGCGGAGCAGTTAGCGCAGCGTTTCCTGGCCTCGCGTAAGGACTACCCCCCAATTTACGATGTTCTGGCGAAATATTACGTTCAAGCCAAGCGCGTGCCGGATGCCGAGCGTCTTCTGAGGGAGGAAGTCGCGGCGCTGCCCCAATATGCGCCCGCGCGATTGCAACTGGCGAAGCTGTATCAGGCATCCGGACGCGAGCCGGAAATGTCCCAGGTTCTGCAAGAGATCGTCGCCGATCGCACGGGCTTCCCTTCCGGTCCAATGCTGGTGGGAGATTTCTACGCCGCTTCCGGACAGTGGGAAAGCGCGCTGGCGCAATATCGAGCCGGGATGGAGCAGGGGCCGGAGGCGGACAAGGCCGGCTATGACGTAAGAATGGAACGCGCTTTCGAGGCGCTGGGGCGGCGGCGGGAGGCGCTCGGCGAAGTAGAGGAGGTTCTGCGGGCGAATCCGCAAGATGAGGAGATGCGGCTGCGGCGCGCCAGACTGTTGGGAGAGAGTACAGATGCCAAGGATCGGAACGCGGCGAGAGAAGAGCTCAAATCGCTGGCGGGCCAGCATCCCACCGACGCGGCTGTGCACTACAACCTGGCGCTTTCCTACTGGGCGGGCGGTGAGGCGAACCAGGCCTGGAGGGAGGCCGCTAAGAGCGCCCAACTCGTGAGGGATTACGCCGCCCCGCGACTCCTGCTGGCCGAAATCGCTTTGCGAACCCACAACTCCGCAGCGGCTATGGAAGCAGCGCAGGAAGTTCTCACGCTGGACCCGGACAATGCCGCGGCACGCCTGGCGCGAGCGGAAGCGCTAATGCAGATCAAATCCTACGGGCTGGCCGGGAGCGAATTGGAAGCCCTGGAAAATATTCAGCCCAATTCCGAGGCGGTGGAACTGGCCGCGGCGAAGCTCGCGGCGACCCGCAGGAATTACGCCCAGGCGGACGCGATCTACGCCCGAGTTTATCACGCCGGCTCGGCGGACCTGGCGCCGCTGGAGAGTCTGGTGAGGCTTTGCGTCCAGGAAGGGCAACCAGAAAAAGCGGAAACGCTATTGAACGCGGAACTTAAGCGGCATCCGGATTCGCGTCCGCTGCGGATACTGCTCGCGTCGGTAGCGGCCGGGGAGGGCAAGTTCGATGTGGCGCGGCAGGAGTACCGCTGGCTCGCGGCCAAGGAACCGCAATCCGCGCAACCGTATTCGGCGCTCGGCGACCTCGACCGGCGCGAGGGGAAGATCGAAGAGGCGATCGCCAATCTCCAAAAAGCGACCGAAATAGCTCCGCGGGATCCCAAGACATGGAACGCCCTGGCGGTGCTCGAAAGCGACAACGGGAGGCCGCAGCAGGCGATCAAAGCCCTGGACCAGGAACTGGCGCTAGAGCCGAATAACGCAGCGGCGATGAACAACCTGGCGTTCAACCTCGCCGAAACCGGACAGGATCTGGATCGCGCGCGCTCTCTGGCCGAAACTATTGTGAGGAAATTCCCCGCCGAACCCGGCGTGCTCGATACGCTGGGCTGGGTGTATGCCAAGCGAGGCCTGAATCAGAGCGCGATTCGGATCTTGAGTGCACTGGTAAAGAAATATCCTAAAGAACCCGCCTACCATTATCATCTGGGAGTCGTCTTGCTCAACGCCAAACAAGCGACTGCCGGCAAGCGGGAGTTACTGGCAGCGTTGTCGGAGCATCCCGCGGGCGTGTTGTCAGACGAGATTCAAGACCATCTGAAGCGTGTTCCCTGATTCCCCTCGCAGACGCCGCAGCCTTCGTTAACCGCGCGCCGGCGACCCGGAATCCGGCGCGAAATACAGCAGCAACATTGTTAAAATTCGAATAATCGGCGATAATATCCCCCCTAACAATTGACAGCACGGGTGCAGGCGCTA
>JASIGB010000136.1:0-6310 GCA_030045355.1 Bryobacteraceae bacterium | reverse complement strand
TACCACCTTCGTGAATTTCGAGGACAACGCCACTCGCAAGACGGGAGCAATCTCTTACCTGCTGTATACCAGCTTCGGAATGAGCTCCAACAACACCGTAGAGCGCGCGAAATTCGTCAACGCCAAGCCTGTCTATTTCCCGCCGATGGAGTTTAAGTGGAGCAATGATGATTACGGCAATGGGAGCTACCAGACTTCGGTGTTCCACGACGTGGACGGCTCGGTAAGCGGTGTCCCCAATACCTACATTCTCATCAACGACCCAAACGACGGAATCGCAATTGACGACGCCTGCGAGATCAAGCCCACATGGAACGCCGCGGTGTGCAAGGGCGATTTCGGGCGCATGACTGTTGCCGCCCCTGCCCCCGGTGGTGGTCGTGGCGGTCCTGGCTTTGGTGGCAGAGGCGGCGCTCCGGCAGGTGCCGGCGCCGGCGGTCGTGGCGCTGGTAGGGGTGGCATCGGTGTTATCGTTGGCCCTAGAAACGGGGTCCTGGGCGCCCCTCCACCCGCGGGTCCGCCAATCGTTCTCAGCCGCAACGGCAAGGATTTGCGCGTCACTGGAGAAACCAACGTACGAGCGGGTAGCGAGATCAAGGTGACCACCGAAAGGCCGTCCCTGTCCCTCAGCGTGAAGGAACTGGATAAGGGCTCGTGGGTGATCTTCGATCTGCCGGGATTCACCACTGCGGCGTCGGGTACGGAGGAGAGCAGCCTGGATGCACTGCGCGAGGCCAGCGCCACCTCGTACTACAAAGGCAACGGTTCGCTTTGGGTCAAGCTTGTCTCCAGCGGCGACGTCCTTGGCAGTGTCTCTGGAAGCGGCCCCAGTGGCGGAGCCAGCCTGCAGGTCAGCCGGTAAGCTGAACCCTGCTGTTTTGTGCATGAGCCCCCGGCGCAGGCCGGGGGCTTTTTGTTTCGTACCGTAATGCTGCGCAATCGGCGCGACATCTGCGCTCCGGCCCTAACGTGCTGGGACGCTTTTTTTGTGCCGCGAAATCGCGGAGATTCTGCGCGACACGTTGTATATTCGTTATGAAGATGGCCGATTCAGCAGACTTTGCCGAGGCAAGGCAACTCGAAGACTTAAAACTCTCGCAAGATAGTTCCGACGCGACTGCAAAAAGAGAAGCACAGATTCAAGAGGTGCAACGTAAATTGGCTGCGCAGGGATGGTTGCATTCGGGGGCGCGATTCACGACCTAGATGAACCTCCTCTTTGAGTCGACGCAGGAGATTGTAGATAAGGCGGTTGCGCGCAGAAAAGAACTGGGGCGGCGGGTCCCCTTGTTGTTGACCAAGCCCAATCTGGCAACTCTCGAAGCTAAGTCGATCCAGATGATTGATGGCACAGTCAACGGGGTTAAGACCAGGCTAACGCTGCACCCAAGGAACGCGGGAGGCGGCTCTGTCTTGCAACGGGCAGAACAGCTTGCCTACGGTATGAAAGCTAGACTTAGAAATCGTTTGGCGGCTGCGCCGCTGGAGGTTAAGTTTGATATGAACAATACGGCAGGTGCGCCGGCCCAGTCCATCAATATTTCGAACAGCACAATCGCGAACCTTAACCTAGGAACCGTTATGGGCGATCTGAATGGGTCGATTCAACAGCTACGACAGGAAGGGCGAGTGGATCTGAGTGATGCGCTCGAGAAGCTGAGCGAAGCTAGTATCGGGTCTGCGGAGGTGAAGGACCAGGTGAAAAAGGACTTGCTTGAGCACGTAGCATTTGTTTCTGGTGAGATAGCCCTTCCTGAAGCGAAGAGGAAAATGGGACCGGTGCGGAGCTCGATCGAAGCACTGAAGTCTGGGCTGGCCGTAGCAAGCGAGTTAGTAAGTTTGTGGCAAGGCGTTGAAAAGGCTCTTCAGATGATGGGGGCGCTCCCGCATCCTTAGAATCAGAAGTTACGCAACAGGTGGGCCGGTCCTGTCGTAGTGGTACGTCTTCGCGGTCCCGGGGGACCTCCTCAGCCGCCAGTCATTCTCAGCCGCGATGGCAAGGAATTCGCCCTAACCGGTGAAACCAACATACGCGCCGGCACCGAGATCAAGGTGACCACCCAAAGGCCGTCCGTGGCCCTGCGCCTCAGCGAACTGGATAGCGGCTCGTGGGTGATCTTCGATCTGCCGGGATTCGCCACTGCAGGCGCTCGCAGCGGCCGTGCGCAAGCACACCGGAGAGCCAGACTTCCTCCAACGCTGTCAAGTCCACAAGACACGCAACCTCGTCGATCACCTGCCCGAGCAGATATTCGAACTTTCCGGCGCCGTGTAGTCCCGTCACAGTCCGCCGGGCACAAACTGACTTAGAAGGACCAAATTTCTCGAATGCATTTCCGGCCAATCGCCGGATTACGAACAATCCAGAGCCACGGACGACTAAAGTCACGTCAATGGAAACAGAGACACAGCGGATAAACTGTTGACCATCCAGCTTGGGAATTGCAGAAAGGCGTGCGCCGGCACATGCTCCAGTCTCGCGCAGGACCCGACCGGGCGGCAGTGTGCCGAACATCGTGGGCAGTGCACTCTTGTCGCCCCGCAAAGCTTGCCCACGATGCTCGTGTTTCCCATCTACTTCCCCGCAGGCACCCAAATCGCGCGGGGGGCGGCTAGGTCTACGCCCGGAATTTCCGTCGTCACTTTGACGTACTGGAGTCCCGCCTTCTTGCCTGGAGTGGCGTCGAACGTGAGCAGGTACTGATTATCGAGAATCTTTTGAAGATCGCGCAAGTATGGTTCAAAACTCACTGGCGCCGGCCATCCCATAAAGAACGCTTCTCCGCCGGTCAGCTCCGCCAGTTTTGCCAGCCCATTCTGGCCGTTGGCTGCTTCCCAGAGATGCCGGCTCCCGTGCCCGACACCGGGAAAATAGATGGAATGGACAATCGTTCCGGTACGCTGGGCCACTGCGGCCGCGGTATCCACGTCGGGATTGAGCAGCGCGTTGCGTGCTCGCTTTGCCCGGTCGTGACCGTCGGTCACCAGGAGCACCTCGCGCCGGTTCGGAGTTTCCGGCCAACGCTTCATCAAGTCGACCACCGAAAGGTACGCACTCCCGTAAGCGCCCGCGTTGCCAAGCGGCAGCCGCACAGACTTAGCCGCAAGGTCGTGGTCCGTCGTAAGGTTCTGCCGGATCTCCGCCACGGCGTTTCTCGCATACCCGATGCCGACGGATGTTGTCGCGGGTTGAGCCTTGATGAAGTTGCGAAGGTCGTCGAGTTGTATGCCCAGGCTCGAGAGCGAAGCATCGTCGATCAGGATGAACAGCTCCAGACCCGCGCGATCGCCGCGCGCCGCAACCCACTCAGCTACAGGTAGACGATCGTTACCTCTCTGGACGAAAATATCGTCCTTCGTAATGTCAGGCATCCGCTTGCCGTGGTCGACGCTCGCCGTGACCACCATTTTCGCGGGAACACCCGGTTCTGTCGCGTTGATGGTTCCTGCGCGGACAGCATTCCATGCGCCCGCGGCAATCAAAGTAGATACAAGCAGTGATTTCATCATGGTTATCTCCCTGGGCGCGGAGAGAGCACGGCTCCATCCAATTCGCGATAATTGCTCGTGATCTCGAAACGGGAATGAATTCAGGGTTTTGCGCAATGGGCTTCCCAGCTTCGCCGGAAAATTCCGCGCCCCCAGTCGCTGCTGTGACGTCCCTCTACGACAGCGTGACCACATAGAATGCGCCGGAATAGCGGGATCGAATCATCGAACGCGTGATTTGCTTTCCCGACAACAGCCGGCTCCAGGCCGTGGTTTGGCATTTCGCCTGCAACCTTCAACGCTCAATAGCGGCCCGAGTTCGATCCGGGCGTTCCCGAGCAAATTCACAAGAAAGGTTCGCATCGATGTACATATTTCGAGACATTGCCATGGTTCTGGTCGCCGCGATCGTTAGCGGGCTGGTATTCTGGCGCCTTCGCCAGCCGCTGATTGTAGGCTACGTCTTCGCCGGCCTCATTTTGAGCCCGCTCACGCCCGGTCCGCGAGTCCACGATGTTCATACGTTTGAAGTCATGGCCGAGGTCGGAGTTGTTTTATTGATGTTTACGATTGGAACCGAGTTTTCGATTCCGGAGTTGCTCCGCGTCAAGTGGATCGCGTTGATTGGCGCGCCGATCGGGATTTCTTTATCCATCGGCCTCGGTCTAGGTACGGGGATGCTGCTCGGCTGGCCGCTAGGTCAAAGCCTCGCGATCGGCGGCATGATCTGTGTCGCCAGCACCATGGTCCTCATGCGTTTGCTCATGGATCGCGGTGAGCTCGCTTCTGAGGCCGGCCGCATCATGGTCGCCTTGACGCTGGTCGAGGATCTCGCCGTCGTTATCTTGACCGTCGTCTTGCCAAGCATGGCGCCAAACAGCACGGCCAATTACACCGAGATTCTTTGGAAAATCGGCAAAGCCATCCTGCTGTTGATACCCGTGATTCTGTCCGGTTGGAAACTCATTCCGCGCTTGCTCTATCGCATTCACAGGACCGGGAGCGAGGAGATGGCGGTACTCGCCGCCCTGAGCGTATGCTTGGTGGTTTCCGCCATCACCGAGGGGTTGGGACTCTCACTGGCGCTCGGCGCATTTGTCGGCGGGCTTCTTCTCGGTGGTTCCCGGTACGCGCACCACCTGGCGTCGAAGGTCTTTCCGATTCGCGACGCCTTCGTGGCGATTTTCTTCGTCACCGTGGGGATGCTGATTGATCCGAGAACCCTGTTGGCGGATTGGCGCACGCTCGCTTTGCTGGTAAGTCTGATCCTGATCGGAAAGTTCAGCATCTGGTTCGCGATCGTCCGCTTGTTTCGATATCCCGCCAGGACCGCCTTGCGAGTCGGCATCGGCCTTACTCAGATCGGTGAGCTTTCGTTCGTGCTGGCTCGCATTGCTCTGCACTCCGGCTTGATTACCGAGCAGGTTTACAATGCCACTTTGGCTGCATCGCTGCTTACGATTCTTGTCAACGCAACCCTCTTCAAGACAGTGAAACCCGAGCCCGTACTGCTTCCGAGCATCGCGGACGCTCGCGCCGATCTAGCGCAAAGCGCCTGATATTTGCGGGTTGTCGCGAGGAATCTGTGATAAAGGGCTTCACGAAGAACCAATCCAGCTTGTAGCGCCCCACCAGGCCGCTCAAATCGCGCTTCACCGCGAAGGGCGGCTCGAACCCCTGAAGCGCCCGATCATTTGCACACAGGCTTCTCCGGTTGGATTGAAAGCCGCGAGCGGCCTGTTCGACAAGCCACTCATCGGCGTGTTGAATTATTTCGTCTGGAAAGGGCGAAACCGCAAAAGCCCCGTGATCCCCAGCGACAACGAACCAGCCAGGCCGATCATGGGCGTCGTCGCGGCCGTCTTCGGCAATTCCGCGGCGCCTTATGAGAAAACTGCATGAAACCGGATGAGCCCCGGACGGCGGAGCGAAAGCTTACGACACCACTTTACCCAGCCGTTGCGAATGCAGGTCGCGAGTTCACTGCTGAGGAAACCTCATTCATGGCCGACTCAATACCCAGCCGGCGCATCTTGGCGATCAGCGTTGTGCGCGCAATTCCCAAACGGGCAGCCGCGCCGTTCTTGCCGCCCACCACCCCGTTGGATTCCTTGAGCGTTTCTAGAATATGATCCCGCATCGCGTCTTCCAATGTTCTTCTGGACTTCGCCTGCGCCGGCAGCGCCCGGGCTTTGAGCTGCCCGGTCGCGGGCTGAAACATGGGCCCATTGGAAACAATGACGCCGTGTTCAATGAAATTTTGCAGTTGGCGAATGTTTCCGGGCCAGTCGTAAGACACAATGGCCTCCATGACTTCCGCCGGGATCTCTTCGATGATCTTGTTCATCCGCTCAGAGCAGCGAGTGACGAAGTGCCGAACCAGTTCTGGAATATCCCCGCGGCGGTCGCGCAGAGGTGGCAAAAAGATGGGGAAAACGCTGAGACGATAAAACAAATCTGCGCGAAATTCCTTGTTCTCCACCATTCGGAAAAGATCGCGATTGGTCGCTGCAATCACGCGGACATTCACGTGAGAAGTGCGAGTACTGCCTAAACGCTCGAACGTTTGCTCTTGCAGGACGCGCAGCAACTTCGCCTGGAGATCGAGCGCCATGTCGCCGATCTCATCGAGGAACAGCGTTCCGCCGTTCGCCATTTCGAAGCGGCCGATGCGCTGCGATACGGCCCCCGTAAACGCACCGCGCTCATGGCCGAACAGCTCGCTCTCCAGCAGTCCTGCCGGGATGGCCGCACAGTTCAACGTCACCAATGGGGCATTGCGCCGTTTACTCAACAAATGGACCGCCTGCGCAAACAATTC
>JASIGB010000135.1:0-2746 GCA_030045355.1 Bryobacteraceae bacterium | reverse complement strand
CCGCCCCAGGTTTGCGCATCGGGATCGTCCCGGTCGCTCCGCAGGCCCCAGTCGTAGGAGTTCGTCATCGGATCCTTGGGAATGCGGCGCAGATACTTGATCTTTTTGTCCACCGCTCCGGTCGCTTTGACGCCGTCCACCAGCTGTTGCAGGCTCTCCGGATAATTGTCGGAATCAAGCTTGGCGGGCCCGATCTTCTGGGCGTCCATATCGTCTTTGAATTTGTCGATCGCGTTGCGGACTTGGGTCAAGGCGCGCTCGAGGTCCCGCTCCTTGTCGCGCTGCACCCGGTAGCGCGCCAGCGGAACCGCCATGGCGGTCAGCACCATCATGATGGTGAAGGCCACAATAAGCTCCACCAGCGTCAGCCCGCCTTGTGTTTTACGCCTACGCCGCATCACAAGCCTACTTTTACTTTACGCCTCTATTGCACTTCCACCGTCACCGTCGGCGGCTGAACCGTGATCGCCTGCTGCTTGGAGTTCTTCAGCCCAGCCTCGGTCACCGTCACGTTGCCGGTACCCTTGCCGACCGCGGTAAACGTAAGCTGCAACAGTGGACCGCTGCCGCTGACGCCAGCCGCTCCCGCCACGCGGCTCACTTCGATGCTTGCGTCCCCGGTGTCGTTCCGAATATCCAGGCTCGGCGCGACAATCTTGCCGTCCTCGGTGAGCAAAGCGCCGGGCGAAATCATCTCCAACCGCAGCACCTTCGGATCCCAGCGCACCTTCACAGGAACGCTGGCCAAATCGGCCATGTTCTGGGCCTCCAAGACCAGCTTCACCTGGCTGCTCAACTTCGCCTGCACGGTTCCCGGACTGAAAGCCAAGGCCGCTGCGCCGCCGGGAGTCGCCGGGGTCACCGCGGGCGAAGTCGCCGCCGGCGCCACGTTCGAAGGTGGCTGATTGGCCGCGCTGGGATTTGCCGCCGGCGTCTCCTCCGGTCTTGGCCCGAAGGTCACCTTCACATCCTGGTCGGTTCCCGCCGCCACTTCCTTCATATCTAAGCCCGTGATGTCCGGCTTGCGCACGATGTGCGGGATGAGGGCGATCATCAATTGTTCCTTGGAGCGGTCCTTTTCAACGTTGCCGAACAGGTATTTGCCCAAGATGGGAATATTCACCAGGCCGGGGATGCCGGCCACCGTGCTGGTATCCTGGTCCGACGTCAAGCCGCCCAGTAAGCTCACTTCGCCGTCCTTCAGGCGGATATCGGCCTCATTTTTCTTTTGCCCGATCACAGGCTGGCTCAGGCCGCCGAGGTTCAGCGTGGTCAAGATACTCGAAATATCGATGCTCACATGCAGCGTCACTTCCGCATCGCCATGCACGTGCGGAGTGATCTCCACGTTGGTGCCGACGTCGACGAACTGGAACTGCGTGCTGACCAGCGGGCTCACGCCCACCGTGCCGACGCCCGGCTGAAAGCTACCCGTGGCATAGGGGTATTTTTCGCCGATCTTGAGCGTCGCTTTTTGCCCGTCGGAGACACGCAGCTCAGGCGACTCCTGGATCTTGGTTCTGGAATCCGACATCACCGCCTGCAACATAGCGCCGGGTAGCGTGGTGGAAAACTGGTTGGTGCTCAGGTGCAGTTGCGACAGAGACACGTAGCTGCCGGTGGTGCTCGTGCTGCCCGTGGTGGTAGTGGTCGTGGTGGTGCTGGTCGCACCCGTCCCCCCTGTTCCTGTCGCGCCGCTGGTGGTCGACGAGGTGATCGGATTGGTGGGTGAAAACTGAATTGGCAGCGCCAGGCCGTTGGTTCCGTTCGAAACCAGCCCGGCGCCGATCTGGCTGCTTACGTCGCTCGCAACGTCCAGGACGATCACGTCCACGATAACTTCCGGCTTGGGCTTGTCCAGATCGTGGAGCAGCTTCTCCACCAGCGCCACCTTATCCACCGTGTCGCGCACCACGATGGCGTTCTCGGCGTTGAACTGAAACATCCGGCGCACGTCCGTCACCGAGCGCACCGCGGTCACGATTTCCTGAAACTCCTGCGGAGAAGTGGGATTCTTCAGATAAAACACCTTCACCACTTCGTCTTCGTAGTCGCGCCGCTTGGTGACGCTGTCCTCGGTAACGAAAATCGCGTTGCTGCCCACCGGCTTCCAATAGGTTTTGGTCAGTAGCGCGATGTAATCCAGCGCTTCCTGCAACGTGACGTTGTTCAGATCGAGATTGGCGTTCTTGCCGGTCTGCATCTGCGGATCGAACAACACATTGATTCCGGCCAGTTTGCCCACCGTCTCATACAGCACCTTGGGAGGCTGGTTGTTCATCTTGAGCAGGCTGATTTGATTGGTCACCGGCTTCAATTCCGGTACCGGTTGCAGGGACTGGATCATCTCCAGGCTCTGTTTCTGCGCCTTCTCGGCCGGCGTTATCGGCGTCTCGTTGGGATTCTTTTGCTTCTGGACGATCAACTTCTTGGTTTCATCGATATCCTGGAGCGCAATCATCGAGCCAGGATCGGCGGCGAAGGCTTTTTGAAACTCCGCGAGCGCTTGTTCCAACTCTTGGGCGTGCTGCAGCTTGTTGCCGTTGTCGATGTGCATCTGGCCGGCTTCAAACCGCGCGCGCCGCGTCGCCAGTTCGTAGGTAGTCTCTTGCGGATCGGCATCCAGAGCCTTCTTGAAGTACTCGAGCGCCACATCGTATTGCTTCCTAGCCTCGGCCTGTACTCCGAGCTTATAGTACCTGTCGCCTTTTCGGTTCTTAGCCTGAAGGCCATCGACGGGCACGAA
>JASIGB010000134.1:0-5010 GCA_030045355.1 Bryobacteraceae bacterium | reverse complement strand
AACTGGAACTGAGCGCACGCCAAACGGCTCTGAATCTGGCGCAGTCCCGCGCTCAATTAATGGCCGATCTCGCGGCTCGCGCTCAGGCGCCGGCCCCGCGGCGAATCGAACAGCCGGTTTTAGACGACAGCACGCTCGCGCTCGAGGGCGAAGAACACTACGAAGGCGACGGCGAATTCAACGAAGCTCGCGACTTGCCGCCGCTCGAGCTGGCCTTCTCCGAAAAATTCGATCACCCGCTTCCCATCAGCGCCGAAGGCGAGACCGAAGTGCACCGCGAGATGGGATTCGATCATCGCGGCCGCGTGGATGTAGCGGTGGTGCCCAGTGCTCCGGAAGGCATCTGGCTGCGCGAATACCTGCAAGCGCGCAAGATCCCCTATTACGCCTTCTCTCATGCGATCCCCGGAAAAGCCACCGCGGCCCACATCCACATCGGACCGGGCAGCACGCGCCTGGCGAGTCCGTCTCAGTTGAGTAAGCGTCTAGCGGCTCACTCGGTACATAGCGCCGACTAGCGCATGGCCCTGGCGCCCCGCGTTTTCCTCACCGCCGAACAGATTCAGAACCGCGTGCGCGCCATGGGCGCCCAGATCAGCGCCGATTATCCGGAAGGCCCGCTCTATCTCATCTCCATCCTCAAAGGCGCTTTCATGTTTCTGGCCGACTTGTCGCGCGAAATCAAGACGCCCTCGCGCATCGAGTTCATGGGCATTTCCAGCTACGGCCGTGGCAAAACGTCGTCCGGGGAAGTGAAGGTCACCAAGGACCTGGATGTTTCCATCGAAGGCCATCACGTCCTGATCGTCGAGGACATCGTCGACAGCGGCGTCACTTTGACGTACCTGATGAACGTGCTCGAGCAGCGGCGTCCGAAATCGCTCGCCATCGCGACTCTGCTCGACAAGCCCGAGAGACGCTTGCGTCCGGTGCGCGTGTCCTACGTCGGCTTCCAGATCCCCGATGAGTTCGTGGTCGGCTATGGGCTGGACTTCGCGGAGGACTACCGCAACCTCAGTGATATTTGCGTGCTATCGGAGAATGGGGCCGGGGATTAGGGAACCAGGCACGGGTGAGAAAAGCTTCCGGCTTTGGCCACTATTGAGTGAATGGTCAAAAACTTCCGGGATTTAGACGTGTGGCACTTGGGTGTCGAACTGGCGGAGACGGTTTATCGCGTCACGGCGCGCTTCCCTAAGTCGGAGCTTTTCGCGCTGAGCTCGCAAATGAGGCGTGCGGCGGTTTCTATCCCATCCAATATCGCGGAAGGCCGGTCCCGCCGCTCGACACGCGAGTTCCTGTACTTTCTGTCAATCTCCCAAGGGTCACTTGCGGAATTAGAGACACAACTGGAGCTTGCCATACGCCTAGACTATACGGGTTCGGATCTGCACGCCGCTAGAACCCAGACCGAAGTCCTCGGTAAAAAGATAAACCGCCTGCAAACTTCCCTACGTGCCAGGCTCCCCAGTCCCCGATCCCCAGTCCCGCCCGCCGCCGCGGGCTAGGGCTTGGGCGGCAGATCGCGCGCCTCGCATTGCGACGCGAAGGCATTTGTCTTGTGGCTCCCGTCGCAGAACGGCTTGTTCCCCGAATGTCCGCACCGGCACAGCGAAATCACCGTGCGCCCTCCCAGTCCAAACTCCTTGCCCGCCGCATCTTGAATCGTGAAATCGCCTTCCACGCGGAGCGATCCATTGCTGTTCACCGTAATTTTCGTAGCTGCCATGCACTCGGATGGTAGCAGATTGCCTGGACGCGGCCGCGTCCTACTTCGAGCTGGATGTGTCGCCGATGAACCGGGCCACATCGTCGTGGAAATGTTTCAGCGCATCCTCGTTCACGTAGATCATGTGTCCCGCCTCGTAATAGTGGTAACTGATATTAGCCTGCAGGCTGTCCGGAATCGGAAGATGGTGCATTTCATAGATGCCCTCGAAGAATGGAGTGGCCCAATCGTAGTAACCGCCCGCCACCATCACCTTCATTTTCGGATTGGCCTTCATGGCCGTCGCCAGATCGGGAAGCACGTTGGTGCCGCTGGCCGTGGCAGCCGCCGGTGGTCCGCCGGGAGCCTGGTGGCGCTGGTCCCACTGAGCAAACGAGGGTTCCTGGTAAATATTCGGGTTGTAAGTCTGGCTAGCGCCGTAGTGCAGCACCGTCCGCAGGTATTGGTTGATGGCCGTCGTATAGGCCGCGGAAACGGCGTTGCTCTGCGGATCGTACTCGGCCTCTTCGCTCAAACGGTCGTAGTCCGGTCCTTGGTACCGCGTGTCCAGCCGCCCGGTAGTGAGTCCCTTGTCATCCTGCAATGTCTTCGAAAATTCGCCGCCGCTCGGGCGCAAATTCGCCTTCAGCAGATAGGCCACCGGTAGGCCAGTGTATTGGTGCAGTTTCTCCGCTACCGCCTGCCGTTGCGCCGCCGGGATTTCGGAGCCTTCCAGCAGAGCTATCATGTATTCGCCCATGGCGAATTTCTCCACTTCCTGGAGAAAGGGCTCCAGCGCCGGAGGCTGCTTCAGCAGTTTATGGTGATAGAACGCCGTGGCAGCGAACGTCGGTAGAGCCAAGGCATAGGGTTGCTCAATTCCTGGATTCCAGCGCGGCCCGTCGCTCCAATTGTCAAAACTGAGCGTCACCGACAGCAGCACGATGCCGTTGAGATCCACGTTGTGCAGGATCGCGCTCAGCACCGCCGAACGCGGTGTTCCGTAGCTTTCGCCGAGCAGGTATTTCGGGGAATTCCAACGATCGAACTTCGTCAGGAATCGCCGGATGAAGCGTTCGAACGCATGCGCGTCCTGGTCCGTTCCCCAGAACGCCTTTTCCTTGTCTTTGCCCATGATCCGGCTGAATCCGGTGCCGGGAGCGTCGATGAACACCAAATCGCTGGCATCGAGCAAGCTATATTCGTTATTCACGATCTGGTAAGGCGCTCCGGGGACGTGCTGTGTATCGGTGGTCGCGACACGACGTGGCCCGAAGGAGCCCATATGCAGCCACATCGTCGACGATCCCGGCCCGCCGTTGTACAAGAACGTGAGCGGCCGCGTTTCCGCCGCCGCGCCATCCTTGAAGTAAGCCGCATAGAACATCCGCGCGGTGGCCGGAGCTTCGTCGGGCTTGGCTGGATCCTGGGGCTTTTCGCCTGAGTCGGGAAGTACCCTGCCATCCAGGCCAAGCGTCGCGTCTTGCGCATCCGTCGCTCCCACGGTGAGTGTGCCGGCCACGGCTCGATATGTGATGCTCTGGCCGCCCACCATCACCGTGCCCTGGGTGATCGAATCGGGCGGCGGCGCGGGCGTGGGAACCGGCGGCGCACTCACCACTACCTTCGTTTCCGCCGCGGGTTTCTCTGGGTCTTGAGCGCTAGACACTAGTCCGAAAGCGCTCAATGCGCAAAGTATCACCAAACACCGAAGCAATCGGTTCATCAAATGCATCCTTTCCGGAGAGACGACTCATAATAGTATCGCGACCCGCCGCATGTCGAAGCGCTGCAACCTGTGCTGCTAGAATCCAGAGAGCATGATCCAATTCGTCCTGGAATCGGACCGCGCTCTCTTTGAAGACGCCATGCGGTTCGCGCAGCAGCAGGTGCGCAAAATCGTCGAGACCCATCCGGGTTTCTACCCGATGTACACGTCGGAGGGCAAATGGAAGCACGAAGGCCAGGTCTGGACCAACTGGTGCGACGGCTTCTTCCCCGGCATGATGTGGATCTTCCACAAGTGGAATCGCGCGAACGCGCGCCCGAACGGCGCCGCGGCCATCGGCGATAAATTCTGGCTGGAACAGGCCGAGCGCTACACCACGCCGCTCGCGCCGCGCCAGCACGATCGCGATGTCCACGATCTCGGCTTCATCTTCATGTCCACCTATTACCGCTGGTATCGCCTGACGCAGGATCCCGCGCTCAAAGACGCGCTCGTCCAGGCCGGCAAAACCGAATCGCTGCGCTTCAAGGAAAATGGCCAATACCTGCGATCGTTTGTCGGTGAAAACTCCATCTTCATCGATCTGATGATGAACGTCGGCATCATTTTTTACGCCGCGCGTGAAACCGGCGACCGCCGCCTACGCGACATCGCGCTGCGCCACTGCCTGACGACTCGCCGTTGCCTGGTGCGCGGCGACGGATCCACGGCGCAGGAAGGCATCTTCGATTTACAAACCGGCGAGTTCCTGCGCCAGAGCACGCAGCAAGGCTACCGCGGCGATTCCTGCTGGTCGCGCGGGCTGGGCTGGGCACTCTACGGCTTCAGCCTGTGCTATGAATACAGCCGCGATCCGCGCTTTCTCGATACCGCGGAATCCTGCGCCGATTACTACATCACCTATTGCAATAGCGACGGCGTTCCGCCGTGGGACTTCAACGCCCCGCCCGAATCGCGCCGTCTGCTCGATACTTCCGCCGCGGCCATCGCCGCCTCCGGCCTGCTGCGCTTGTGCCGCTTGCTCCAGGATCCGGTGAAAGGCCACCATTATTGGTCGCTCGCCCTGCGCATCCTGCGCTCGCTGTGCGAGCAGCATCTGGCGAAGAAGGACAAGAAGTGGGAGGGGATCTTAAAGGGCGGTGTCTATCATCTGCCGAAGGAGCTCGGCGTGGACGAATCGGTCATCTGGGGCGAGTATTTCTTCGTCGAGGCGCTGGAGGGCGCGCTGCAACAGCTCGGTTAGGGTTGGCAGCCTTCCATTCTGAACTGCGCGGAAAGCGTCCTGGCCCGCCCTCCGATATCTGTTTCGTAGACGGAGACGTGCTCGTAAAACACGTGGTGGATTCGCATTCCACCGACGCAATGAAAGCCGCGATTGAGTTCCTTGCCGCGCATCGATTCAGGAACCAGATCGTCGAGAGACTGCCGCATTCCCGACTCCGGCTCGCCAGGCATTTCCAGCCGGCACGCCTCACCATTGGGGCCGTAGTCCACGATTAGCTCGAATCCCTGTGGTGTCCGGAATGTCTCTCTGTTCAGCGGCTCGCCGAACTTCGCGCGCAAGGTCGTGGAA
>JASIGB010000133.1:0-5184 GCA_030045355.1 Bryobacteraceae bacterium | reverse complement strand
GCTCGCGTATCTGGTGGAAGATCAAACCGTGCTGGTGCGTGGGCTGGTACTGCCCGAGGAAAACGGACCGCCCAAGATTTCCATCCAGGACCTGACACCGCTGGCCGTGGCGCGCGTGAATCTGCCGACGTTGATCTCGATTCGCGTGGGTCTCGGCACCAACGGAGCCGTGACCGGGAGCCTCGACAAGGCGGATGCGCTGAACCAGCTCTTCGCCCGGAAGCGCGGCGCAACCGAGGTGCGGCTGCGGCTGGAGAAGCCGCGCGACTTTTCCGTTATCCTGGATGTGACTCTTAAGGTCCGCCCGGATAAGGAGTTTTGGGCGGAAGTGGAAAAGATCTGCGGGCCGGAGTCCTGGGAGATTCTCGCGAACTAAATGGCAGAAGAACCTGACGCCGCACCGTCCGAAGTCGCGGACCCAGATCCGGCATCTGATACGCCCTCCAATCCCACCTGGGAGCGCGTGCAGGTGGCGCGGCATCCCAAGCGGCCGCACACTTTGGACTACATCCGGCGGATTTTCACGGGATTCTCGGAGCTGCACGGCGACCGGTTCTTTGGCGATGACGCGGCGATCATCGGCGGATTCGCGTTCCTGGACGAAAAGCCCGTGATGGTGATCGGCCAGGAGAAGGGCCGCGACACCAAGCAGAAGCTGCATCGCAATTTCGGGATGCCGAAGCCGGAAGGCTATCGCAAGGCGATGCGCCTGATGCGTCTGGCGGATAAATTCGGCCGTCCTATCGTGACGTTCTTGGACACGATGGGCGCTTACCCAGGCATCGACGCCGAAGAGCGCGGCCAGGCGGAAGCGATCGCCTACAACTTGCGCGAGATGTCGCGGCTGGGAGTGCCGGTGGTGACGGTGGTGATCGGCGAAGGCGGCAGCGGCGGCGCGCTGGGGCTGGGGATCGCCAACCGCGTGTACATGCTCGAAAACGCCTACTACAGCGTGATCTCGCCGGAGAGCTGCGCCGCGATTATCTACCGGGACTCGGGTCGCGCGGCGGAAGCCGCCCAGGCGTTGCGGTTGACCGCGCAGGATCTGGTGCGGCTGGGTTTGATCGACGGCGTGGTGGAGGAGCCGGATGGCGGCGCGCACACCGATGCCGGCAAGTCCGCCGACGCGGTCAAGCAAACCATCCAGGGCGCGCTCGCCGAACTGGCGCCGCTCACGCGGCAGGCGCTGATCGACGAACGCTACGACAAGTTCCGCAGCATGGGCAATTTTTTCGCGGAGGGGCACTTGTTGGACGGACACTTACCAGAGGGACGCCACTCGGAGGGGCGGGGAGCTTGAGCAAAACGGTCGCCATCGGAGTGCTTTTCGTGCTGGTAGTGGTGGCGTTTCTGATTTATTCGAGCCTGCACATCGCGAAGTACCGAGTGGAGGTTTGCGTGGCCTATCACGGGGCCAACCAATGCCGCACGGCGTCGGCCGATACGCAGGACCACGCGCTGCGTAGCGCGCAGTCCAACGCGTGCGCGCTGCTGGCGTCGGGCGTTACCGAAACGATGCAGTGCGAGCGGGAGACGCCGGCGAGCGTGAAGTGGTTGGAGAGCAAATAATCGAGGTCCCCTGTATTCCTTGTATTCCTCGTCTCCCTCGTATTCCTGGGCGGGAATAGAATCCCGGGCGGGAATACGAGGAATACCAGGAAGACAAGGAATACAGGAGCGTTCAGAAGTACTTTTCCGCCAGCTCGGGCTTGGCCTGCAGGGCCTGCTGGAAGCATCCGCGGGCTTCGTCGGGCTGCCCCAGCGCTTCGAGCGCGTGGCCCAGATTGAGCAGCGCTTCGGCGAAATCCGGTTTCTCCTGGGTCGCGCGCCGGTAGGAGCGGACCGCGTCTTCCTGTAAGTTAGACTGCTGCAGCAGCACGCCGATGTTATAGTTCAGCTCGGGGATCGATTCGCCGAGCTCTTCGAGTTTAGTTTCGGCTTCCAGCGCTTGAACGTAGTCGCCCTGGTCGATGGCCACGGTGGCCACGGCGCGCCAGGCTTCGCGCGAATCGGGATGCTGGGAGGCGGCGTGCGTGAAACTGGCTTTGGCCGCTTCGACATCGCCGGAGCGGCGTTGTGCGATGCCCAGATTCATCAGCGCCTCCAGCCAGTCGGGACGCTTGCTGACCGAGATGCGCAACGCTTCGATCGCGGACGGCCAATCGTCCCGCAGCAAACGCAGGTAGCCCAACCGGAACCAGGCCTCCTCGCGTTCCGGATCCACTTCCACGAGCTTCTCCAGGCATTTCTCGCTCTCGGACGAATTGCCCAGGCGTTCCTGGACGATGGCCACGTTCCACAATGCGGCGGCGTTCTCGGGCTCGAGTTGCAGCGCGCGCTCGTAAGCTTTGCGCGCTTCGGGCTGGTCCCCCCGCTCCTGCAACGTCACACCCAGGCTGGCATAGGCGAGGGCGCTGTCCGGTTTCAGCTTTAAAGCTTCGGTGTAGGCCTGGCCAGCTTGCTCCAGGCGATTGGTCTTTTGGTAGGCTACGCCGAGGTTGTACCAGGCTTCGAACGAATCCGGAGCGCTCTTCACCAGTTGCGCGCCGAGCTGAGCGGCGGACTTGTATTCGCCACGCGCCATGGCCGCGGCAACCATCCCGGAGAGGCCGGCCTGCGCGTTCGGGCGCAAGCGCAACAGCTTCTCGGAACAGTTGCGCGCCTTGTCGTGTTCTCCGCGCGCCAGAGCCAGGCGAATCATGTTGGTTACCAGCTCGGCGTCGGTGGGGTTGGCGGAGAACAGTTTCTCGTACAGGTCCATCGCCTCATCGCCGCGGCCGAGAAGATGCTGCGCAATGGCTTTGCCGTAGAGCGCTCGGGGATTGTCGGGCTGGGCGCGCAGGAACTCTTCAAACGCAGCGAGCGCGTTTTCGGCGCGATTGCAGTGCAGCTCGGATACTCCCGCGCCAATGCGCGCCTCGGCGAGTTTGGGGTCGAGTTCAGCCGCTTTGCGGAAGGCCTCCGCGGACTCCTCGAAGCGTCCCAACTTCTCCAGACACAGGGCTGAGTTGTAGGTGGCGGCCTTGTGGTTGGGCTGCCCTTCGAGGACCTTGGCGTAGTCAGCGAGGGCGTTCTCGAAACGGCCAAGTTGGAACTCGAGATGAGCCTTGGTCCAAGCGAGTTCAGGCAGGTTGTCGCCGCCGTCGATCGCCTCCTGGATCAGGTGCAAGGCCGGCTCGGTTTTACCTTCCATGTTGAGAGCCAATGCTTTGGCCAGGACCGCCGACTGCACGGGGCGCTTTTCGCTGGCCGGTTCGAGAGCGTCGGTGCGCGCCAACGCCTCCACCAGATCGTTGTCCACAAACCATAGCCATTGATCGTTTGTCTGTTCCATGGAAACTTTCTTCTCTCTCTCGTTGACGCCTCGCGTCTATTTGCCGCCGGTGAGGTAACGGATCGAAACCGAACTCACCTTCCCGCGCTCCTCCCGTTCATTCAGAAACCCGACGCCGCCCACCTTCAACTGGTCATCCGTCCAACTATCTATCTGCTGCCCCTGGATATACGTGGTAAAGTGCGGGCCGCGCACGTCTTCGCGAATGTTGAACGTCGTTTCCGGGTGGACGGTCAAGTCGATGGGCACGCGGCCTACCTGGGTCTGCCTTCCATCCGACACCAAGTACTTGAAAAGTGCGACCTTGAGGGGCAGGGCCGAGGAGACCGTGGCGATTTTCATCGCGTAATAGTTCTCCGGATCCGCGGCGCGGAACACCCAGCCGATGCTTTTCACGTCGATGGTGGCCTGAAACTCGATCCTGTAGTCGGAGAGCTTCAGCGACGGCCGGTAAATGGTGATCTGTCGTCCCACGCGCAGTCCCGACGGATCTCCGCCCCAGCCTTCCACCCAGCCGCCTTCGCCCAGCATGATGCTAGGGCCCGAGCCGTCGCCGGACGCCGCAGTGGAGCTCGCCGGCCGGTGCGATTTGCCGCCGCCCCAACCCAGAAAATAGACGCAAGCGATCAACAGCAGCAAGATCGCAATGCCCAGCTTGACCTTCAGCGAACCATACCAGGCGATATTGGCTGGGCCGATGCCAAAACTGGGCACATCTTCTTTGCCGGATTCCGATCTAGCGGCCTCGCGCCGGGGAGGTTCCGGTCTGACGTACGCGGACCTCTGCGATTCGGATTTGGCAGGATCAGGTTTGCTGGTTTCAGATTTGCTGGCATCCGGTTTGCTTGACTCACGCTTGCTTGGCTCGGGTTTAATTTGCGTAGCGGGCTTGGCGGGCTCCGTGGTGTTGCGGAGCGGCTCGGTCTTTTTGACTTCCGGGACTTTGACTTCCAGGACTTTGACTTCCGGGATTTTGGCTTCCGAAGCCTTGGCTTGCGGAGCTTTGATTTCCTGGCTTGCGGGTGCGGGCTGCGCGGGCGGGGCTTTGTCGATGGACGGGGCCTCGGCCTTGGCGACCGCTGCCGGTGGGGAGGGCGGCGCAGGCGGGGCAGCCGGCTTGGCCGATTCCCTTACAGAAGGCGATTTGGCCGCCACCGATTGGCCCGGTTTGGCTAGCGGGGCGGATGGCTTTGCTGGAGGACGCGGCGCGGGCTTGCGGAGTGGGGCGGCAGGAGTTGCCGGGGTTTCGGCGCCGGCGGGGGCCCCCGGAGTATATCCTCTTGCCAGCGCGATTTTGGGCCGCAAAGGCAGCGCTTTCAAGTGCGGCAATAAGGGCGCCGTTGGAACCGGCAACAGTTCGCCCGCGCGCGCCGTCCCTTTGGATGGCGGGAAGATCCGCAGAGAGATCTCGAGGATCTCCGTGGCGAAAGTGGGCCTGGAATCCTGCTCGGCAGGCTCCGGGGCGTCCGCCACAACATGGTCCGCCACAATATCGATGGTTGCGGGTTGGTCTCTCTGTTCGTGGGCCGCGGAGTCCTCTGGCGGCGCGGCGGAGACCTCGGGTGCAGCGGCCACGCTTTCGACCGGCGCTGATTGTTCGGGCTGGACATCTTCCGGCGGGACACTTTCCGGCAAAGCCTGCGCCTGCACCTCCCGCTCCTCGATCATTTCGTGGTGCAGGCGAGAGAGGGCTTCAAGCGACGATCTAGGCGTGGTGTCTTCGACGGGGGAATCCTGCCTGCGGTCGTGACTGTATTGCGGCACCACGACATCGGCGTCTGCGGTGGGAAAGTCGATCGAGGCTGGTGAAAGGTCGAGGAATTCGGAACTGCTGACGAGAACGGCGCCCT
>JASIGB010000132.1:0-3252 GCA_030045355.1 Bryobacteraceae bacterium | reverse complement strand
AAGCGTGCGGATTCCGCGTAGCTCGCGAACGCGCTGATGGCGTAGAAGGCCAAAAATAGAGTGAAGCCGACCCAGAAAAAGCGCAGCGTATCGTTGCCCGCGACGAGCATAAGAGAGACCACCAGGTACAAACCGCCCAACGAGGACCCCAGGACGAACCCACGAGTTGCGCGGGCAGTAGCCCGCAGATTCTCGCGCGAATTGTTGAGGGCAAAGAGAGCCGCGTACGCCGCATACGGGACCTTGAAGGTCATGCAGATGATCATGGCGAGCGTGGACGCCAGGACCATGCGCGCCACCAGCGCGGTTCTGCCGCGATAGGGCGCCAGCTCGTTTTTGAGAAACTGCCAGAACCACGCGACGCGGCCACTCGCGGTGGGGAGCGTTTGTGCTATCGCGCCCATGTCAGGGCTCGCGCATGACCACCACGGCCGATTCGCTGACGCGGAACAACTCGGGCGGAGGATTCTCCACACGGACGCGAACCGGATAGCGCGAGGCCAGATGCACCCAATTGAGCGTGCGCTGGACATCGGGCAGGCCAGGCTGCAGGCGGCCGAAGACGTCTTCATCGGGAGTGACGCCGAAGCCGATGCTGTCGACGACGCCCGTGAAGCGCTCGTTGGGCTTCGACATCACATAGACGTCGGCATGCATGCCGGGTCTGATGTGCTGGAGCTGGCCCTCGCGAAAATTCCCCACCGCCCACCAGACGCGCGTGTCAATCAGCGTGAACATCTGCTCTCCGATGTGTGCGTAGGCGCCTTGAGAAATGGTGAGATTCGTCACCCGGGCGTTGAAGGGCGCGTAGACGCGGCAGTTGTTGAGATTGTAGCGGGCGGTTTCGATGGCCGAGGCCCGCGCGCCGCGCTGGTTGATCAGCGGTTCCAGCGTGGTGACGGCATGCTGCGCCTGTTCGTGCTGCGCCTTGCTTTGATCGAGCATGGCACGCGAGCGCTCTTCCTGCGCGATGGTGGACTGCAAACCCGCCTGGGCCAGACGAAGCTGCGATTCGGCCTGTTTCAAGGCTTCCGATTGCGCGACCTCGGAAGTCCGGGCGCGATCCACCTGATCGACGGTGACAAACTGTTTGGCGAGCAGCGGCTCGATGCGATGCAGGTTGTCATTGGCATAGGTCCATTCGGCTTTGGCGCGGTTGACGCCTTGCTCGGCGTTAGCGACGTCGGCGCGGGCTTGATCGACTGCCGCCTCCGAGCGCGCCACGTCGGCCTGCGTGCCTTGAATATTGGCTTGAGAGACCGAGACCGCGCTGACCAAGGCCGCGATTCTGCGCCGCTCGTCCGAGATTTGACCTTCGAGCGTAGCTTGTTCGGAGATGGCGCGCTCCAGGGCGTAGCGGTACGGACGATCGTCGATCTCAAACAGCAGGTCGCCCTGTTTGACGAGCTGGTTGTCGCGGACATTCAGGTGGAGAATCGGGCCCTCGACCTGCGGGGCGATTCCGATGAAGTTGGCGATGATCTCAGAATCGTCGGTCCGCGGGTAATGGTTGTTGCGATAGAGTACGATCCCGCCCAGCGCCAGCGCGGCGATCACGATGCAGGCGCTCACAATCCCGCCGATGATCCTGCCTGTTTTGTTGTCGCCGATGTTTGTGCCGGAGTTCGGGTTCATGAAAATTTCCTCGCTATCGAAAGAATAGGAGCCAGAGCGCCAGGGTGAACAGAAGGGCCAGGCTCGGATAAGTCAAAACCGGGAGCGCGATCACCACGTGAAGACGCAACAATATCCACCGGGCCGCGACTGTGAGGAGCAAGCCGAGCGCCAGGCACACAATCCAAGCCGGAAAAAAAGAGCCCAAAATATCGAAGGAGGGCGCGCGGCCACAGCCGGACATCAACAGCGCTGCAAACAACAAGATCATCCACTTCGGTTCTCGAGTCCTCATGGCCCTGACTTTCGCGCGCTGGCCTGGATGCTATCGGCGATTCGGAACGCGAGATCCGACAGCGCGGCGAGCACTTGGGTGCGCGCCAGGATGTCGGACGAGCGCGCCTGCGCCAGGACCTTCTGAGCTGCGGTGACGTCGAGCAGGTTCCTGACGCCGTAGTTGTAGGATTCGAGCGCGGCGTCATAGGACTGCGAGGACGCCGTCAGCAGCGCCGTCGCAGCCTCACGCTGTCGAAAAGCGGTGTTCAGGTTCGAATAGGCAGTCCAGACCTCGTCCTCGATTTCGTCCTGGGACTTCGCGACCTGTGCCTCCGCCTGGCGAATCTGGGCTTCGGACTGCGCGAGCCGGCTCTTGCGCGCGCCGCCATCAAACACGGTCCATTTCAGGCTGAGGCTGATACTGCCGTTCAAATCCGCGGTATGGCCCCAGGGAAGGTTCTGCTGTTGAAAAAAAAGCGACTGGGCGGCAGGATTCACGTCCAGGCCGACGCTGGGATAGAAAGCCGCACGCGCTTCCTTGCGCTGCGCATTGGCCTCGCGCACGTCCGCCAACTCGGCCTGCAGGTCTGGCCGTTGGGCGAGCGCTCGATCGATGGCTTGATTGACCGTTGAGCCGATGGTCTCGGGCGTGGGCACTTCGCTGAGCGGCTGCACGCGGATCCTTGCGGTGGCGGTGGTTCCGAGCGAAGTGGCCAGGTCACCGCGCGCGATCTCCTCGGCGCCTAGCACGGCTTGCAGGTCATATTGCGATTGGGCGGTGGCGCTGCGGGCTTCGAGGACATCGGGCAGCGTGGCCAACCCGTTTTTCAGACGCTCTTCAGCGGCCTCCTGAACGGCCTGCGCGTTGGCCAGGCTGGCGCGCGCGGCAGTCTCCTGCGCCGAGGCGTTGAGCAGCCGATAGTAAGCCTGCTCGACTTGGTAAATGAGCTTGCGATGGATGTCGTTGAAGGCGAAGTTTGTCGCCAGAACGCGAGCGCTCGCGGCGTCGATGCGGCCGCGGCGGGCGCCGAAATCGAAAATCGTGTAGCTCAAATCGAGTGACGCCTCGAAGTCGGGAATCGTAAAACGGTAGAAGCGGGTGCCCAACGGAACCTCGGAACGATCTACGCCGGCAAGCGCGACGGCCGACACGGTGGGGTACAGCTCGCTGCGCGCGATGCCGAGAGCGTCGGCGCGGGCGAGGGCGTTCTCCCAAGCGACGCGGGTGTCAGGATTATGGGCTTCGGCGAGATCGATCAGCTCGCCGAGGGAATAGATCTTGCTCGTATCGATGCGGAATCCCGGTTGCCGGAAACGGCGCGCATCATTTTCGATGAGCTGTTCCTCCGCCGAATGCCAGGG
>JASIGB010000131.1:0-4077 GCA_030045355.1 Bryobacteraceae bacterium | reverse complement strand
CATTGGGAATGTCGGCGGGGAGCAGTTCGCCGAGAGGCCGGCCGCCGTGGCCTTCCTCCATTTGTTCCCGCACTTGCGCCAGCGTGATCATCCCGGCCAGACGGCCGCCGTCCATCACCGGCCAGGCGTTGTGATCGTTGTCGAGAAGGCGGCCGGCATCCTGCACGCGATCGGCCCTTTTCAGCACCTCGAGCGGCGCCTGGGCGGCGTCCCGGACGATCAACAGCTCCTGGCGGTAGCGCACGCCGGATGGCAAATGGATGCCGTCCTGGTGCTGCAAGGCTTCGTAAATGGGCTCTTCCTGCAGGCGGTAGGAGATGTAGAAGCTGATCAGGTTGGCGATCATGAGCGGCACGATGATGGAATAGTCGCGCGTCATCTCGAAAATCATGATCACCGACGTCAGCGGCACGCGCACGATGCCGGCGAACAGCGCGCCCATGCCCACCAGCGCGTACGCGCCGACGCCGCCGGTGAAATCGGGCAAGAGCTGGTGCGCCACAGTCCCCACGCTGCCGCCGAGCATGGCACCCATGAACAATGCGGGGCCGAAAATACCACCCGCGTTGCCGGTACCGTAGCACGAGGCGGTGGCGACCACCTTCAGCACCACCAGGATCGCCATCAGCTCCAGCGTCATTTGGCCATTGAGCGCTTCGCTTACGTGGCCGTAGCCGACTCCCAGGACGTCAGGGACGAACCATCCCATGAGCCCCACGGCCAGTCCGCCTATCGTAGGCTGCCACCATTCGGTCGCACGGGGCATGTTCAGGCAGTATTGGCGAATTTTGAGCAGCAGCTTCACGAACGCCACGGAAACAAAGCCGCCGGCGATGCCCAGGACGGCGTAGCTCAGAAATTCGATGGGGCTGACAAGCTGGTAGGAAGGAACGTGGAACAGTGGCTCGTCTCCCAGCACGAGATGCATGGCCACCCAGGATGTAGCCGAGGCCAGCACGGTCGAGCCGAGCACCGGCGCGTGCAGATCTCCCATGACCTCTTCGAGCGTGAATAAAACAGCGGCTACGGGCGTGTTGAAAGCCGCCGCCAGCGCCGCCGCGGCGCCCACGGGGATCAGTTCCCGGATGCGGGCGGGGCTGAGTCCGAGGCGCCGGCCCAATACCGACGCGATCCCCGCGCCCACCTGCACCGACGGCCCCTCGCGGCCTAGGGCGATGCCGCTCGCCAGCGACGCCGAGCAGCAGCCGAATTTGCCGAGCACCGTGCGAATGGTGATGTAGCCATCGCGCAGGAACATGGCCGCTTTGGTTTGCGGAATACCGCTGCCGCGTGCGTTGGGGAAAAAGCGCCAGAGCAGATAACCCGTGACTAAGGCGCCGGCGGTGGGGATCAAGACCAGATGCCAAGCCGGGCTGCCGGCCGGATACATGCGCGCGCCCAAGTCTTCGGTGACGTAAATGAACGCGGCGACGACGAGTCCCACCACCGCGCCGATAATCAAGGTGAGCAGCAGCAGAATCTTGTCTTCGTAGTGCAGGAGGGACTCGGTGTTCGTCCAGTGACCAATACGGCTCCGCCAGGTGTCTAAAGGAGCAGGGGGTACTACGGCTTGCGACGACACTTCTTTTAGGTTAACAACCCGCCGCGACGAGCGCCAAATCGATCACACCCGCAACAACTGCGGGATGGATTCGAAATGCCGGTCGCGCGTGATCAGAACCAGGTCGTGTTGCAGCACGAGCGCGGCGATCCAGAGATCGTTATCGGGGATGGGTGTACCGGCGCGCTTGAGCTGCACGAAGAGGCGCGCGTAGGTGTCGGCTGTTTCCCGCGCCGGCAGCAGAACGCCGACCGTCGGGCGGATTAGGAAA
The DNA here is from genome assembly GCA_030045355.1 of Bryobacteraceae bacterium. Taxonomy (GTDB): domain Bacteria; phylum Acidobacteriota; class Terriglobia; order Bryobacterales; family Bryobacteraceae; genus Palsa-89. Next base: position 2,245 of record JASIGB010000131.1, on the reverse strand, counting down.
TTACGCAATAGAAATTCGTTACGATATTGCTGCGAACCGCCGTAAAATCCCGCCTGGATTTCGGCTAGGACCATTAACGGCAGCCAGACTTCATCGCACTCGCCGAGCCGCTCGGCCAGCGCGGTGTCGCCCTGAAACAGATCGGTGAGCCGATTGGTGTCCAGCGCGACGCGCACTCGCTATTTCCACTTTTCCCAATCGATTTGGCGTTGGGAGGCGATGATCTCGTCGAACTCGGGATCGGGAGTCCATTGGCCAACCAGGTCTGAGAAGTCCGCCTTGCGCGTGCGGCCGATGGTGGCGCGGGTCAGTTCGTCGACGACGAGCTGATTGAGGCTGACTTTTAATTGCGCCGCTTTTTTCCGCAGAGCGTGATCCACTTCGCGGGGGACGCCGCGAATGGTGTACTGGATGGGTTCCTGGGCGAGAGCGAGCTGCATCGTCTGCGCCTCCATGCCTACATGATAACAAATTGAGTAGGCATGTCAAGCAATAAATTGAATCAATGACTTAGCGCTGGGAATTGTGTCTAGCCGGTCGATTTGATCCACCAGGCGGTCCCTTGCAGGTTGCGGCAGGAAGTCACTCGCGTTTTCATCGAACTTGGTCCGTAGTTCTTCATAAGTCATTGGATTCTCAGACGATCCGCGGTTGTATTCCTCCGTTTCTTCGAATTCGCGTCCATCCCGGAGCGTGATTTTGACCGCGCCTTTAAAGCGGCCGGGGCCGGGATAATCGGAGTCGACGCGATATTCCACACGGCGCGCCAGCGCCAGGATCTCGGGGTTGGCGCGGCTTTCGGCGCTATAAGCCGATTTGCCCAGCGCGCCGTGATACAGCGCCTCGGCCACGCTGTATTGCAGGCTAACGCGGCCGTGGGAATCCGAAGCCGGTGCGAACTTCTCGGCGGTCGGCTCGCAGACGATGCCGACGATGAAGGAAGTCACAGGGCACTCGACGCGTTGGATCGCGCGCGGATCGATTGCGTATTTGGCGCGCAGCCGCAGTGCGGCGCTGATGTAAGGGTGAATGACGTGCGCGGCCGGGAACGGTTTGAAGGATGCGTTGCGACTTTCCCAGTGCTCGCCCAGACGATCCGTAACCCGCGCGAAATCGCGATGTGCGCCGGCATCTTGCACGTGCGAAGCAAACAGTCCCCAGCGTCCCTCGAAAACCTGTGCCGGGCCGGTGACGCCCGAGCGTGCCAGCAGCGCCGCCGTGATCCCGCTTTGGGCGGACCATCCCGGATGCAGAAATTTGGTTTGCGTTCCGTCTACCCAACATTCCAGTAGCCCGGACGCGAAACTTCCGGCGATGCCCGCCGCGCGCGCCAAGTCCGGAGCGTCAAGGCCGAACAGTTTGCCGGCGAGATACGCGGCGCCGAACGTGGCGAACAGTCCCGTGGGATGGAAACCGCGCTTGTGCAACTCGCCCGACGACACGCTGCCGACGCGGCAGGAAATCTCGTTGCCGATGGCGATGGCGGTGATCACATCGCGCCCGGAGACCTCGGTGTATTCGGAAATCGCGAGCGCCGCTGCCACCGCCGGGCTGCTCATGTGCACGATGGATTCGTTATGCGTGTCATCGTATTCGAGCGCCTGCGAAAATGCGCCGTTGGCGAACGCCGCGGTGGCGACGCCCACGCGATCGCCGAATCCGAGAATCGTGCATGGACCGGGCGGCGAGAGCGCTGATGCGGCGTCGCGAACAGAACGGCCGAAATTTGTCTCGGCGCCGGCCAACGCTAGCCCGATGACGTCCATGATGCGCAACTTCGTGGATGCGACGACGTCTTCCGGCAGGTGCTCGAAACGGACGTTCGCGGTCCAGCGCGCCAGTTGCGAAGAGAGCGCGGCGTTCAACTGGGCGCTCAACTGATCGACCATCCGCCCTCGATGGGCAACGCGGCGCCGGTGATGTCGCGGCTGTGCGGGCCGCACAAAAACAGGATCATCTCGGCGACGTCGGCGGCCTCGATGAAATGCCCGCCGGGCTGACGGGTCGCGAGGTAGCGCTTCTCCGCTTCGGCTCGCGAAAGGGAATCGTTCTTCATCATTTGTTCGATGCTCTGCGCGTGGATAGGCGTCTCCATCGTGCCGGGGCAGACCGCGTTGCAGGTGATGTCGTAGCCGCGGGTTTCCAGCGCGACGGCGCGCGTCAGGCCGATCAGCGCGGTCTTGCTCACCACATAGTTGACGCGATTGACGCCCCCAACCAGGCCGTAGATGGACGATACATTCAC
>JASIGB010000130.1:0-3461 GCA_030045355.1 Bryobacteraceae bacterium | reverse complement strand
TCGGCCGCGGAGCTGCTGGGACTCGCGGACAAAGTCGGCGCGCTCAAGCCCGGGCTGCTAGCCGACGTCGTCGCCGTGCCCGGCAATCCGGTCGAGAACATCCAGCAGACTCAAAGCGTGATCTTCGTCATGAAGGACGGAGTTGTTGTACGAAACGACCGCGCAGATCCCCGCTGAACCCGCGCGTGCCTCTCCTGCTTGCGATCACAATTGTGGCTGTGTGTGTGATCGCGTCCTTATATTACTTCGCCAATCGCGCCGTTTACTATCCGCTGAAATACCCGGCCGGCGATTGGGAGCGGCAGAGCGAGCTCGGCGCGTCGGACGCCTGGATGGAAACCTCCGATGGCGTGAGGATTCACGGCTGGTGGCTGCGGCGCAACGATTCGCCTTGGGCCACGCTCTTCCTGCACGGCAACGCCGGAAACGTCACGCATCGCGCCGCGCACATGCGGGAGATCGCCGCCGCCGGTTCATCGGTGCTGGTGCTGGATTATCGCGGCTACGGCAAGAGTAGCGGAAGGCCGAGCGAGCAGGGCCTCTATCGCGACAGTGAAGCTGGATTCATCTATTTGCTCGGCAAAGGCTACCGTGCCGAACAAATCATCCTGCATGGCCAGTCACTGGGCACGGCGGTGGCCATCGATCTCGCGTCTCGGCGTCCGTGCGCGGGCTTGATCCTCGAAGCTCCGTTTACTTCGGCCAGCGATGTGGCGGGCACTTTAGTGCCCGTGGTCGGGCCGTTACTCGTTCGTAGCTTTAACTCGAAGCCCAAAATTGCGTCGATTCGCGTGCCAAAACTGTTCCTGCACGGCGATCGCGATGAAGTTGTCCCCTTGCGGCTGGGGCAGGAATTGTTCGCAGCCGCGCAGGGCGCGAAGACGTTCTGGATAATTCCCGGCGCTGGCCACAACAACATTCTCGAAGTGGCTGGCGACGAATATCGCGAGCGGCTGCACGCGTTCTACGAAAGCCCGTTCAGGACTTCGGCGCCGCAAATATGACGATGTGGCCGTTCGGTTCCCGCACGCCGATTTCCCGCATCCCGTAAAATGTGGTGCGCTCGGCCAGGGCGATCGGATAGCCGTCCAGCCGCTTGAGGACGTCGGCGAAGTCCTGCACTTCGATGAACAGACCTACGTTATGGCCCGCGCCTTGCGGCACGAATTGCGCGGCATCCTTGCGAACGCTTTCGACGGTCTGCAGCATCACCTCCGCGCCGTCGCGCACCAGAATGGCGAACCCGAGAACATCACCTTCGGGAACCTCCACGGTCTTGGTGAAACCCATGCGGTCCACCCAGAACGGTAGCGACTTCTCGATCGAATCGACCATCAGAACGGCGGTGATTTTCATGCAACGATCTTATGCCGGAACGGGACCTGCTGTATTGGACAAAACGGACATGGGCGTTTCACCAGTGAATTCGCGGAAATCGCGAATGAAATGCGATTGATCGCAGTAACCAGCGTCCACGGCGATCGCGGACCAATTCAGGCGCGAGGCGCCGCGGGCAATCCGGCAGGCATGTCGAAATCGAAGCACGCGCCCCAGGTGCTTGGGCGTGAGACCGCTCTCTTCGAGGCACCGGCGCCGGAACTGGCGCGTGCTCAAGTTCGCCTGGCGGGCCAGTTCGTCCAGATCGGCGTTACCGTGAGTGGCAGTCAGTGCTGCGATGGCTTGCTGTACGGGGTTCATAGCCGATGCGGGAACCCCGACGCCATCAAGCAGGAGCTTCATGACCTCCTGAATCGATGGAGTGTCGTCCAGGAGCCGTTGGAGGGCCCGCGCGCGGCGCGGCCACAGGTCGTCCAACCCCGCGGACGCGTCAGTGAACTCGGCAGTCGAGACTCCCCAAAAGCTCCCCGCCATGCCGGGCCGAAATCGGACGCCGGCGGTGGCGTAGCCGCAGGGAAATTCGAAGCGTTGTTCCACGGTCATGGCACCGACGACGCGAAGGCCTTCCTCGCGATCGTAGATGATGTCCACACAGCCGTCGGGCGGCACACGATGCTCCTGTATGCCGCTGCCCGCCTCCAGAAACCAGGCGCATTCCACCCAGTGTGATAGCGGCCCGCCCGGCGCCTGCTCGCGATACATGTGTATTAGGATACCGCCTGCATCAGCTTGCCGCGGCGCATCACCCACTCCTCGGTGCTGAACACGCGTGGACCGACCTCAATGAGACGGGGAAGCAAGTCGAACACCGAGCCGGGCGTCCATTTGGAATTCAAGCGTGTACGGAACCCGCGCTGGTTCAGCTCTTCGGCGATTTGCGACAGGGACTTCTCCTGAATGATCATCTCCAGCATCACCAGCAGCGCCTCGCGTTCGTGCATGTCCTGCTCCAGCGTCGCGCAGTCCTCGGCGATTTTCAGGCCGTAAGGCACCGGCTGGGTGATGTCGGCCAGCCGCGGGTGTCCGGTTTCAGTGGGGTCCGGCGCGTCGCGCGCCCAGATTACGGCCGCGGGTTTCCAGCCCTCCGCGGCTCGACGTTCGAGATCGGCCGCGGTCAAGGGACCGGAGAGAATTTCGCGCATGTGTTGTTGGGGCATGGGAACAAAAAGCAATTCTGCGACCGAACCTTGTTGCTGAAAACGCGCCACTTTCTGGCAGCGGCCTGTCCGGTCCTGGGATTAGGGACTGGGGACTGGCGCGTTACGGTAATATTCCCGCTCCGTCGGGACTGCCGGGCTCGCCGATGCGGCGGCAAAAGCATAGCTGTCCGATGGTGTAGTATTTGTCGCGATCCAGCCAGTCCAGGTGCGTGCAGAGCATGGGCAGCAGGAACCCGAACGGGACCGCGAGGAACGGCCAGAGCAGAACGCGCGGGAAACGCTCGAAAAATTCCAGCACGTCGATGAACTTCCGCCCCATGAACCAAAAGTAGCCGCCGAGCGGCCGGATTTCGTCCACCGCGAATCCGGCCTCTTCGAGCAGACGCTGGACTCCGTAGCGCGTGAAGCGGTAATAATCGTGCGGCATCTGGTGTTCTTCCCACATGGTAGGCACGATGATCATCAGTTGTCCGCCGGGTTTCAGCGCGCGCGCCATTTCGTGCAGCGTCGCGCGGGGGAAGGGCGTGTGTTCGAGCACCGCTAAGCTCAGCATGCCGTCGAACGTGCAGGGCCGGAACGGCAGATTTTCCACGCGCGCCCAGGCGTCGATTTTTCCGTAGTTCCAATCCCCTTCGCCCACGCCGAGGTCGATGGCGCGGTAGCGATGCCCGGCGCGCGCGACGTCCGGGCCGTACTGCGCTTCGCCCGCGCCTGCGTCAAGGATGAGCGAATTTGGCGCAAGCCTGGTGCAGAATTCGCGGACGGCCTCGATCACGAACCGGTCGAAAGGATTGATTTGGTCGATTACGAAGCGCGGGATCAGCTTACGCCCCAGCGCCACCACCTTGCGATTCAGCATGGTTTGTCAGAAGGCGGCTGGCGCATGGCCTCATATCCGCCCCA
>JASIGB010000129.1:0-5139 GCA_030045355.1 Bryobacteraceae bacterium | reverse complement strand
TTGATCAGGAAGCCGAACCCCCAGCCGTCTTTGAATCCAGGATGAAAATCGACGTCGCTCGATATGTCTGGGCGCGCGGTCTTGAGCTTGCCTGCGCTCAGGCTGCCGATCTGGTTGGTGGTCATCATGTCGAACGTTTCGGGCTTCAGGATCACTTTGCCACCAGGCGCTTTGCCGCGATGCAGGAACATCTGTGTAAAGCGGATGTAATCGGGCGCGGTGCCATAGAGTCCGCCGCCGCCGTTGTCGGCTTTGGGAGGAGGTGGCTGAACACGGGGCTGTTCTTTGAGCACGCCGCTGGGGTCGCGGCGGTATTGAGCCACCAGGCGGTCGAACTTAGCGGGCTGCACGATGAAGCTGGTATCTTGCATCCCGAGCGGCCCGAGGATATTCTGCTGGAAATACTCTTCGAGCGTCATGCCACTCACCGTTTCCACCAGGCGGCCGCTCCAATCGGCGCTGGTGCCGTACTGCCAGCGCGATCCGGGTTCGAACATCAGCGGCGTGAGGGGCGCCACGGTGCCGAGCGGAAGACTGGTGTTGGTGGCTTTTTCCCAACGCACCATGTCGGCGAACCATGTGTCGTAGGCGAAGCCGGAAGTGTGGGTGAGCAGCGTGCGAAGCGTGACGGGCTTGGTGGCAGGCTTGAGGATGGGCTTGCCGGACTCATCGAAGCCGTGCAGCACTTGCAGCGTCCCGAGCGCGGGGATGTATGTGGACGCGGGCACGTCGAGCTTCAGCTTGCCGCGTTCGACCAGTTGCATGGCGGCGACGGAGGTGACCGGCTTGGTCATGGACGCGATGGCGAAAATGGAGCCGAGGTTCACCTTCATGCCGGACTTGCTGTCGCGCGTGCCGAAGGAGCCGGAGTAGGTGACTTTGTCGGGCGTCGCAACCATGGCGACGCAGGCGGGGATTTTGTGTTGCTCGAGCGAAGCCCGCAGCGTTTGGGTCATGTTTCCATCAGCGGCCCACATCCTGCGCGGCAGCGCACCCAAGGCGATCAAGCCCGAGCTGAACTGTCTCCGATTGAGTGTTGGCATCTCTCTGTGATAACACGTAGCGCGCTATTCTGGTGAAGTATGCCGACCGTAGTGGAGACGCCGCAAGTAAAGCCGGGCGGACCCAACGGGGGCGGCCCGCGCGATCACGGCCCGTTTTATCCGGGCGGCGGCGGAGGGGGCGACGATCACTCGGGCGACGGGCACGGCGTGCCGGGCGCGGGGCTGCTGGCGATCCGGTTTCTGCTGGTTTCGATCAGCATGCTGTTCGTGACCATTGGGTTCGCTTATCACGAGCGCGCGCAGATGCCCGCGCATTGGCAGCACATCCACGTGCCGTCACTGTTGTGGCTGAGCACGGGGCTGATTCTCGCGAGCACATGGACGCTCGAAATCGCGCGCGGGGCGTTCGAGCGCAGGAACAGCACGCGGTACGCGGGATGGCTGGCGGTGACGGTGGCGATCGGAACGGGATTCTTGGCGTCACAATTGTTCGCGCTGCGCGAGTTGGCCGATCAAGGAATTTATCTGCGCCACAACCCGCATTCATCGTTGTTTTATGTGCTCACGGGAGTGCATGGGCTGCACTTGTTCGGCGGGATGATCGCGCTGGTGTGTTTACTGGTGACGGCTGCGCGGCGGCCGGAAGTGGTGCTGTTCGATTTCCGGCGGCAAAAGAATCGGACGGCGGCGGCGGCGCTGTACTGGCATTTTCTGGCGGGGATTTGGTTGTGTTTGTTCCTGGCCCTGTTGTTCTGGCCGTAGCGCAGAAGGCTAGTTTTCGCTGGGACGTTCGAGGCGGTCGATCATCAGAAGATCCACGGGGCCTTTTGTGGATTCGAGCTTCAGCCCGAGCTGTTGCGGGAGCACGGTGAAGATGGATTGATCGGCTGAAGCGGATTTGGAATCGTCCGGATCGAGGCCCGGTGTGCTTGGATCGGCCCACTTGAGGTGCAAGTCGAACTTTTCGGTGTAACCGGTTTTGTCGATCACCTTGCGGCCGATGATCTGCGAAAGCGCGGTGGCGAACGCGTCCATCGTGATGGCGGTGGCATCCATGCCGTTTGAGCTGACGGAGTATCGGCCGCAGACGCCGGCCGGGTCGCACTCTTCTTTGGATGCCTGGAGCTTGATGCCGTCCTTGGCGGGAACCAATGCGTAGACCTGGGACTGGCGAGTCTCGTGGTGCAGCTTCAATTGGAAACGGTCTTCGAGCAGCGCCTGCACCATCAGACGAAACTGCTCCATACTCGCGTCTTTGCCGGTGATGGCCTCGATGTTGTAGTGATCGGATGCGGCCCAGCCGGGACCGCCGGAGACCTGAAAATCGTAGACATTCCAGGCGAATTGGATTAGAAATCGAATGGGAGAGTTCTGCGCTACGAAGCGCCGGGGCATGAATTTTAAACCGAAGTTGAAGTCACCACTCTGGCTGGGTTTGATGGACGCAACTTCGAACGTGGGGCGGGCGGTCTGCTGCGATTGGGCGAGGGCGATGGCCACCATCCCGAATAGCGCTGCGCGCCATTTCATTGGTGTTTACTCTACCGCATTCGCGGTAAAGTAGAGGCAGATGCTCCCACGCCGGTGGATCGCGTTCGCGGTTGCGATCCCGCTTTCTTTTGTTATCCCGGGCGCCATTTCGAGCGCCGCTACGCGAGCGAAGCCGTCCAAAAAGACTCCGGACAAGTCAAGCGCGCCGGCGCGCCAATGGGCGCGGTCGTTGAGCCTGCGCGACAAAGTGGCGCAGCTCATCATCGTTCCGATTTATGGCGAGCCTGCGAACACGAGGTCGGCCGAATTCCGCAAATATGTACACCTGGTGCGCGATCTGCACGTGGGCGGCGTGATCGTGACCGGGCATTCGCTGAACGGAGGCATTCGCAACGCCGAGCCGTACGCCATGGCCGCGTTGCTGAACCGGCTGCAAAAGATGGCGCGCACGCCGCTGTTCGTGGGCGCCGATTTTGAACGCGGCGCGTCGATGCGCGTGAATTCGACCACCGCCTGGCCGTACAGCATGGCGTTCGGCGCGGCGCAGGATTTAGCCGCGGTGACGCAAGAGGGAGCGGATACGGCCCGCGACGCACGCGCGATGGGCGTGAATTGGTTGTTCGCGCCGGTGGCGGACGTCAACAACAATCCGGACAATCCGATCATCAATATCCGCTCGTTCGGCGAGAATCCGGAGCAGGTGGCGAGCTTCGTGGAAGCGTACATCGCGGGCGCGCATTCGGATCGCAAGAATCCGGTGTTGGTGACGGCGAAGCATTTTCCCGGGCACGGCGATACGACCGAGGATAGTCACCTGGCGCTGCCGCGGCTGGATGCGAATCGGGACCGCATCGAGGCGGTGGAGCTGGTGCCGTTTAAGAAAGCGATCGAGACGGGCGTGGACGCGGTGATGACCGCGCATTTGAACGTACCCGCGCTCGAACCAGACAACATCCCGGCGACGGTGTCGAGCAAGATCATTACCGGTGTGCTGCGCGACGAGCTCGGGTTTCATGGGCTGGTGGTGACCGACGCGATGGACATGCAGGGCCTGGCGGCGATGTTCGATTCCGGCGAAGCTTCGGTGCGGGCGATCGAAGCGGGCGCCGATGTGCTGCTGATGCCCAAGCGGCCGGAGGATGCGATTCGCGCGGTGGTAGCGGCGGTGCAAAAAGGCAGAATCAGCCGCAGGCGGCTGGACGAAAGCGTCGACCGCGTGCTAGCGGCGAAGCTGCGGCTGGGACTCAGGAACAAAAGGCTGGTGAACCTGGAAGCGATCGCCGATGTGGTGGATTCGCCCGAAGCCGGCGATATGGCGCAGCAAGTGGCGGATCACGCAGTCACGCTGGTGAAGGATTCCCAGGATTCGCTGCCGCTGCGTCATCCCGAGAGCACGTGCCTGATCGCGATGACCGAAGGACGGCGCAGCCAGCAGGGGATCCGGTTGGTGGAGGAAGTGAAGAAGCGCGCGCCGGCCATGATGACGGCGATCGTGGACCCCACGATGAGCAAGAGCGATCTCGATCAAGTGAGCCAGAAGACAGCGGGGTGTTCGGAGATTGTCGCCGCGGCGTATGTGACCGTGGCGGCTTATCGCGGCAACGTCGCGCTGGCGGGCGAATATCCGGATTTTCTGAACGGGCTGATCGCGGGGAAGGCGCCGGTGATGCTGGCGGCGCTCGGCAATCCGTACCTGGTGCGCAATTTTCCGAACGTGAGCGCGTATGTGACGACGTTCAGCCCGACGACGACGTCGGAGATCGCGCTGGCTAAGGCGCTGTTCGGCGAGATTCCGATCAGCGGGCATTTGCCGGTGACCATCCCGGGGGTTGCGAAATACGGAGATGGGATCCAGGTTCCGGCGTCTGCTGGAGTGGTGAGAGGGGCGGACGCGCAAGAATGATCGAGATCACTTGGCTGGGGCACGCGACTGTGCAGTTTCGCCTGGAATCGGGCGAAGTGATTTTGATGGACCCGTGGGTGGAGGGAAATCCGGCGTATCCGAAGGGGCACAAGATCGACCGCGTGGATGCGATTCTGGTTTCGCACGCGCACTTCGATCACATTCACGATGCGATTCCACTGGCCAAGCAGTTTAAGCCCAAAGTGATCGCGATTTTTGAGACCTGCGTGTGGCTGACTTCGAAGGGCGTGGAGAATTGCAGCGGGATGAACAAGGGGGGAACGCAAGATGTGGCCGGCAACGTGCGGGCGACTCTCAGGGCAACCATGACGCACGCGGTGCACAGTTGCGGCATCCAGGACGGCGAGCAGATTATTTACGGCGGCGAGGCGGCGGGATACGTGCTGCATCTCGCGGACGGCCGCGCAATTTATTTTGCCGGCGACACGGCAGTGTTTTCCGATATGCAGTTGATCGCCGAGTTGTATAAACCGGAGTTGGCGTTTCTACCGATCGGCGATTTCTACACCATGGATCCGCGGCAAGCGGCGCTCGCGTGCCGGTTGCTGAACGTGAAGCAGGCGGTCCCGATGCATTTCGGGACCTTCCCCGCCCTGACGGGAACGCCGCATGAGCTGGAACGCGAGTTGCAGGCGGCCGGGCAACACACCAAAGTTTGGGCGCTCGAGATCGGCAAGCCGGCGAAGTGGTAGCGCGTTCAGCTTTGCAAATTGACCGTGG
>JASIGB010000128.1:0-4427 GCA_030045355.1 Bryobacteraceae bacterium | reverse complement strand
CCATCATGGGTGGGAAACCTTCTTCGTCTTGGAGGTGGGCTCGGCGAGCAGCGCGGCGCGGCAGCGTTGGGCTTCACTGTCGGCCACCTGAAATTCTTCTTCCTTTTGCTTCGACAAATCTTCGAGATATTGCCGCAAGCGGTCGCGATTGGTGCTATTTTCCGCAATTACCGACTGCATGATGGAGGCGAGCGCGGGGTTCTGATACTTGCGCACCCCTTCGGTCAGCGAACCGAGCGACGTCTCTACGGATTCCATCCGGAAGTACGTGTCCAGGCCCAGCGGGAGACGCTCCGGCTGCCGGGCGAAAGCTTCGCTCGATGAGATCAGGTACTTGAGCTGCGTCTGCGCCGCGCTCCACTGCGCAATGTAGGTTTGCGACGCGCCTTTCGAAACCCAGCCGGTGGGATGGATCTGGTCCATCAGCGGCTTCAGGTGCTGCTCCTGCACGCTTAAAGCGTCGATCATCTTGCGCGCGTCCCATTCTGACGCTACTCCCGCGTCGGTGGCGGGCGGCGGCGCCGATCCGAGGGCATGGGCTGGCGCGGCCGGCTGGGCCGGCTGAGGGGTTTGCCCGATCGCCGTGACGACAGAGGCAAGGGCGAGACAAAAAGCTAGGGTATACCTCATAGAGCAATGATCCCAATGCTAGTGTGGCACAGTTCGACCACCGGCTCGCGCGAGCGGACGAAAATGGCAATCGGCTACTCTGGAGGCGGCCCAGAGGGAGAAGTGCCGGACGAGGTGCCTGGCGGTGCGGTGGTAGGCGGCTTAGAGGGAGTAGGCTGAGTGGACAGGCCGCAGCCGCCGCAGGACGACGGCAGAGAAACGCCGACGCGCCCCGGCGAATCGATCGCAATGCGGTACGCGGCATCGCCCAAACCGTGCAGGATGCGGCGCAACAGCTCGTTCTTGTCGATGGTGCTCTTGGCCAGGGGCTCGTCTTTGTAGACGCGCAGCGTTTCGCCCTCATTCACGATCTTGGGAGCGCCAGGCTTCAGCGCGTGGCGCACTTCCACGGAGCCTTCCTCCACCGAAACGATGGTGGTCTGATCGTCGTCGTTGATGCTGACATCAAAGATGGTGCCGCGCACGGAAATCACCGCGGTGGGAGTCATGATGCGGTTGGGATTCGGCTCCCCGCCCAGGCGTTGGATATGGACCTTGATGCGCCCGACAAAAAGATCCAAAAGATCGCGCAAGCTGCCCGGGTTTTTGCGGAAAATCACGTTGGAACTGGGATAAACCTCGAACGTGCTGCCGTCGGAGGTTTGAAATTTGGCGTAGCCGTCCGGGCCGGTCTGGATGATTTGCTGCGCTTGCACCAAATCGCCGACGTTCAGCGCCCAAGGCTCGGAATCGCGCAGCACCGAAACTTGGCCGGTGAGTGTCACCACCTTGGCCGCGGCGTCTTGCGAAACCGGGAAAATCTGGGCCAGGCAGGCGGGTGCCGACGCTACGACAAGTGTCGCGCAAACCAACCCGTACGTGCCCCTCAGCCTCATAAAGTTAACGCGAACCCAGGCCGATTCCACACTAAGTACTATGTGGCTTACTGCTGACCCTAATCTTAATAACACAGTCTACCATCAAAAGTGCATAGCAAGATGGTATCCTATCGGGTTTTTGGTTACAAACCTGTATAGAATCAAGCTGTTCAAACTAAGCGAAGCGGCCGAAAGGATACAATAGGACACACTGATGTATCGGAGGGCCACAGTACCGGCGATTAGCTTGTTGGCCATTGGCTCAGCGGCTTTGTCGTGGCAGGCTGCGGCGCAGGTCAGTTCTCCGCAATCGGGCGGAATCTCGTGGCGCCACATAGGTAACTCGGCCATCGAACTGCCGCTGCCCGCGCTCGCTACCGGCCCGGTGGATCGGGTTTGGTATTCCACCGATGGCGCAACCTTGTTTGCCAGGACGGCCTCCGGACGCATATTCTCGACTGCGGATTTCGATGGGTGGCAGTTGGTGAGGGATCAGAAAATCAGCCCTCCGGACCAACCGGACCCTCCTGCCGAAACCGTTCCTGAGCCTGCGATCAAGCTGGCCGGCGGCGCTTCGCCCGGCCGGTTGTATGGGTTGGGACAAAACGTGTATCGCTCCGACGACGGCGGCGCATCCTGGGGGAACTTGACGGCTTACAAAGGCCGCTGCATCCTGGGTGCGGCGCTCAACTCGATCGCCGCGTCTCCGGCGGATCCCGACGAGGTGACCGTGGCGTCGGCGTCCGGCGTGTGGCGGAGCGTGGACGCGGGTCTTTCCTGGACTGGTCTCAACGATGAGTTGCCGAATTTACCCACCGGGCGGCTATTCGGGCTGCCCGATGGCACTCGTGGCGTTCGATTGTCAGTGGGAACCAGCGCGGCGGAGATCGAATGGGCGCCGGGTGAAAAGACCGCCTGGAAGCCGGTGGATTCCACCGAGGTGCAGCGCGATCAAAATCTGAAAGCCGCGCTCTCGCAGGTGCTCAAGCAAAGCGTGACGGCCGTGGCCACCGCCGAGGATTATATCTACGCCGGGGATTCCCAGGGGCGGCTGCGCGTGTCGGCGGATGCGGGCGTGAGCTGGGGAGTCGCATCGAAGGTGGGCGATTCGGGCGTGGTCGAGGCCATCTGGGTAGACCCGGGCGATCCGCGCGTGGCCATCGCGGCGCTGGGGGCGCACGCCGGGGGCGCAAATGCATCCAAGCCGGCCTACGTCTTGCGAACCATGAACGGCGGCGCCTTCTGGGATGACATCACGGCCAACCTTCCCGATTCGGGCGCGGCGCACGGTGTGACGGCAGACCCGGCCAGCGGCGCGATCTATATCGCAACGGACGCGGGCGTGTTTTTCACGCTCACCGACTTGGGATTGGCGGGGCGTCCCACCGCCTGGACACCCATCAGCAGTCAATTGCCCGCCGCCGCGGCCACCGACGTGAGGCTGGACGCGGGTGGCAACCAGATCTACGCTGCGCTCGCCGGTTACGGCGTCTATACGGCCATCGCTCCACACCGGTTGAGCGACCCACAAGTGGTCAGCGCGGCCGATTACGGCGGCCGTCCGGCGGCGCCGGGAGGACTGTTGAGCGTGCTGGGCGCGCGCGTGGCGTCGGCCTCGGGTAATCACACGGCCGCGCCGGTGCTGGACGCCTCCGATACCGCGTCGCAAATTCAAGTGCCGTTCTCGGCCAAAGGAAGCACGCTCGAGTTGTCGCTGGACGCCGCGCGCGGCGCCCTCGCCTTCGAGGTTCCGCTGCGTAGCGTCGCACCCGCGATCTTCGTCGACCCGGAGGGCACGCCGCTCATCATGGATGCATCGAGCGGCATCCTGCTCAATTCCACCAAGCCCGCGCGCGCCGGCTCCCGCATTCAGGTATTAGCCACCGGATTGGGCCAAGTGAAGCCGGATTGGCCAACCGGTGAACAGGCGCCGTTGAAGGACCCACCCAAGGTAGCCGCTGCCGTGCACGCCTATCTGGATGACTCGCCCGTGGAGGTAACCGCGGCGACGCTAGCTCCCGGCTATGTTGGTTTTTACTTGATCGAAATCCAGATTCCGCGCATCTCCAATACGGGTTCATCGGATCTGTATGTGGAGGCCGAGGGGCAGCAGAGCAATCATGTACGCTTGTACGTGGATAATGAGCCGCGACCGTGAGGAGTGGGACCGCTTGCTGTCGCGCGGCTCAGTAAACTGATGCTTCCCACATCCTGGCGGCGGCTGCTCAGCCTGATTCGCATTCTGCTGGCGATGAGTTGTCTCGCGGTCCAGCTCATCTCCTCCGGCTTCATTTGGACCGAAACCGCGATCCTGTTCGCCGGCTACATGATCTACGCTTGCATCGCGCTGTTCTGGCGCAGCCTGGAGGATTCCGGATATCCCAGCGTCGCCCTCATCGTGGACTTCGTGTTCTTCTTCATCGCTGCCATCAGCGCTGCGGCGTACGGTTATTGGATCAGCTCAGTTTTTTATGCCTACGTGGTGCTGACCGCGGTGATGCTGCATCCCTGGTGGAAGACTTTGCTGGTAGCGCTGGCCGCGATCGCGCTGCTGTACCTGGTGCCGACGCTGCATTCGGCCGAGATGCTGCGCCCGGCGTTCATCGCGGGGGGAATCCTGGGCAGCGTGCTGGCCATCCAGCGCGAGTATCTGGAGGAGCGGCTGTCGAACAGCTCGCGCCAGACCGTGCTCTATCGCTACGACGCAGAGAAAGCGCGGGAATCCGAGCGGCAGCGCATCGCGGCCGATTTTCACGACGGACCCCTGCAGAGCTTTATCAGCTTCCAGATGCGGCTGGAAATCATCCGCAAACTGCTGACACGCGATTTGACCGCGGCCACCGAAGAGCTGATGCAACTGCAAGATTTGTGCAAGAGCCAGGTCAACGAGCTGCGCGCCTTCGTGCGCAGCATGCGGCCGGTGGACGTGGAAGGCAGCCT
>JASIGB010000127.1:0-6148 GCA_030045355.1 Bryobacteraceae bacterium | reverse complement strand
CAGCTCGCAGTCGCTCAAATTGCTGAAAGAGGGCTGTGTCCACATCGCTGGAACGCACCTGCGCGACGAATCGAGCGGCGAATCGAACCTCCCCGAGATCGGCCGCATGTTTCCGCGCAACAGCGTCGCGGTGGTGACCTTCGCGGTGTGGGAGGAAGGAATCGTCACGGCGGCGGGCAATCCGAAAGGCATCAAAGACATTGAGGACCTGGCGCGGCGCGACGTCACGATCGTCAATCGCGAAAAAGGCGCCGGCAGCCGCGCGCTCCTCGATTCCCATCTGAAGCGCCTCAAGGTCGAACCCAAGAACGTACGCGGCTACGACACCGTCGCCGCCGGGCATTTGCAGGCCGCTTGGCAAGTCCAGACCGGCCAGGCCGATGCCTGCATCGCCACGCGAGCCGCCGCACGCGTGTTCGGACTCGGATTCATCCCCTTGGTGAGCGAGCGTTACGACCTCGCCATCCGCCGGCAGAACCTCGAAATGCCCGCAATCCAAGCGCTGTTGGACACGCTGAATCGCTCCAATTACCGCCGGGAGCTGGAAAGCCTGGGCGGTTACGATACTCGCGCCGCCGGCCAGCGCCTGCTGTAACCCACCCCCTGCGGCGCAGAATCCGGTACAGCGCCTGCGGCAATTTGATGGACAATGAGACATGGCACTCTCCGCTCGTAATCAACTTCCCGGAATCGTCGAAAGCGTCCAGATCGGCACGATCATGGCGCATGTGAACGTCAGGGTCGGCGAAAACCTGATCGAAAGCGTGATCACACGCACCAGCGCCGAAGAACTGGGGCTGAAAAAGGGCGACGCCGTCAAAGTGGTGGTGAAATCCACCGAAGTCATGATTCAAAAAGGGTGACGCCGCTGGAGTGGAACGCCATTCGCAGCGAGTTCCCGGCGCTCGCGCACTGGACTTATCTCAACACCGCAACCTACGGCCAGTTGCCGCGCTGCGCCACGGACGCCGTCGCGCGCCATTTCGCGCACCGCGACGAACTCGCTTGCGCCGATTTCCTGGATTGGTTTGACGACGCCGACCGCATTCGCGCCAAGATCGGACAGCTGATTCACTGTGCCCCCGATGACATCGCCTTCGTTCCGAACGCTTCTACCGCGCTCGGCCTACTGCTCGCGGGCCTCGATTGGCGGCCGGGCGACCAGGTCCTTACGCTCGAACACGAATTTCCCAATAATCTGTACGCGCCGGGTCTGCTCCAACGCTTCGGCGTGGAATCGGTCGCCAGCCCGTGGGATGGATTCTACGAATCGGTGAACCCCCGGACGCGCCTCGCGGTCCTCAGTTCCGTCAACTACAACACCGGTTTCGCGCCGCCGCTCGCCGAAATCGCCGAATTTCTGCACTCTCGCGGCGCTCTGTTGTTCGTCGATGGAACCCAGAGCGTCGGGGCGCTCGAATTTGACGTGCGTCAAGTGCAGCCCGACATGCTCGCCGTGCACGGATACAAGTGGCTGCTTTCGCCGAACGGCGCGGGATTCTTCTACATCGCGCCGCATCTGCGCGAGCGCCTGCAGCCGAACGTCGTCGGCTGGCGCAGCCATCGCGACTGGCGCAACGTCGACAACCTGCATCACGGCGTGCCCGAGCTGCCGGCGGCCGCAGAAAAATACGAGGGCGGGTCCGTCTCGTTCGCGCTGCTCTATGCCATGGAAGCTTCGCTCGATCTGCTGCTCGAAATCGGCCCGGCCATTGTCGAGCGGCGGGTTCTCGAGCTGGCTTCGAAGACGCGCGAGATCGTGTGCGAGCTTGGTGCGACGGTCGCCCATTGCGGATCTCCCATCGTCGCGGCGCGATTCGCCAACCGCGATGTTTCCGCTCTGGCTCACGCGCTCAAGCAACAGCGCGTGTTGGTGGCCGCACGGCGCGGCCATCTGCGCGTTTCGCCGCATCTCTACAACAACGAACAGGATCTGGATGTTTTCTCGCGCGCGCTGCGCGCCTTGCTTGCCACTAACCCGGCAGGTTGAACGTCACGTTGCGTTCGCGATTCAAGCGCTCACTCAAACCCCGGTCGAGCGCGCCGAGCGGCGTCGTCTTCTGCAGGTGGTCCATGGTGACGTAATGCACGGTGTTGCCGTCCACCCAATAAGCCAGCACCGCGCGAATCGTGCCGTCGTGCATGGCGAGCAGGTAGAGCGGCTCTTCGTACTTTTTCGCCTGCGTCGTATTTGCAGACGTCGGCGGCGCATTCCACACCGAGGGCGCCGGAGGCGGCGGCGCGAAGCCTTGCGGAGGCGGCGTCTGGTTGGAAATGATCACAACGCCCGGAGCGGGCTCGGAATAACCGGGGGCATAGGTCGGCCCATAGGAAGGATAATACCCGCTATTGTCCGCGTATCCATAGCCATAGTCCGGAGATCCGTAGCAGTTGTCGAAATCCCAATAGCAATAGTCGTAGAGGCCGCCGTAGAGCCAAGGGTAACCCCAGAAGCCGCCGTAGAGCCCGTATCCATAGCGGCCGCGAAATCCCCGGTAAGCGCCTACTCCGCGAAATCCTCCGCCTCTGAAAGCACTCCCCCGGAAGCCACCTCCGCCCCGGACAGCGCTTGAGAATCCTCCGCGCGCGCCTCCTCCGCCCCCGCGTGCACCACCCCCACCGCCATGACCGCCTCCCCCTCCGTGAGCCGCGGCCAGTGGGAACGCGATCAAGAAGCATCCCAAGGAGCAACCCAGGGCGAACGGCAAAATGCGGCGCATACAGGCACCTCTCACGTTTATTTTACGCCCCGACGTAGCGGGCGTACAAGCTGCGTGCAATCCCGACATCTGTGGTGCCCTTCACGATCGCGCGGCCGTCAGGAAACACAGTCAGCAGATATGGCGGGATCTCAAAACGCAGCGCGAATTCGTTCGCCCGCACCGGTCCGAGAGGCGCCAGGCGCGCGGCGAGCTCGCGCAGTTCCACGGGCCGGGAGCGCTCATGGATCTGCACTGCGTTGTGCCCGCACAGGCTCACCGGCGCGCGGCGTTCACCCGCCAGATAAGGAAACTCGCGCCGCCCGCAGGCCGGGCAATCGGCCCTAGGCCCGGGCTGCGCCACCTGGCGAATCTCGCCGCTCCACACATCCACAGTCGTGATTTTGGCCGCCGGTTCGGCGTCGCACAAAATCTTCATCGCCGCGGCTACCTGCCAGCTCGCGATCAGCGATGTCACGCTCCCCAGCACCCCCGCGGTCTCGCACGTGGGCTGTGCGCCCCCCGGCGGATCGGGATAAATGCAGCGCAAACAAGCCGTCTTTCCTGGAATCACCGGCATTGCGATCCCATAGCTTCCCACGGCCGCGCCATACACCCACGGAACGGACTGCCGCACCGCAAAATCATTGATCAGGTATCGTGTTTCGAAGTTGTCGGCGCCGTCCAGGATCAGATCCACGCCGCCCAGCAGATCGTCGGCGTTAGCGGGGGTGAGATCCGCAACCGCCGGTTCCACCTCGATGCTCGAATTGATCGCCGCGATCTTGCGGGCCGCCGCGACGGCTTTGGGCATAGCCTGCTCGGCGTCGCATTCATCGAAAAGCCACTGCCGCTGGAGATTGCTGAGCTCCACGTAATCGCGGTCGATGATCCGCAGAAACCCGATTCCCGCCCGCGCCAGCGCTCCGGCCTGGAAACTGCCCAAAGCGCCGCAACCGGCGATGGCCACGCGAGCGTCCAACAGGCATTGCTGTCCCTGTTCGCCAATACCTCGAAACAGGATCTGCCGCGAATAACGCTCGCGATACGGCTCGTTCATAGGGACACCGCGTTGCGCTCAACCACAACCAGCCCAATCACACACAGATGGTACCAACCGATGCGTTAAGATGGTCGCTTGTGTCGAGCCGGCTGGGCCTATGGATTTATGCGCCCATGCTCGCCGTAATGGGCACGTTGCAGCTCCCCGCGGCGTCCAGCCAGTACGAAGGCCAGCCGATCGCCGGCGTGTCATTCGATCCGGCGGGGCAGCCGCTGGCCTTCGATCAGCTTCTGGCGATGCTGCCGCTGCGCGCGGGCCAACCGCTGCGCGCTTCCGACGTGCGCGACGCTATCCAGCGCCTCTACCAAACCGGCGAATACGCCGATATCGCCGTCGATGCCACCCTTACGCCCGCCGGCGTGAACCTCAAGTTCCTGACCAAACCCGCCTATTTCATCGGATACTTCGACGTCTCCGGCGTTCCCGAACCTCCCAATGAAGGACAATTGCTGGTGGCGACGAAGCTCACGCTGGGAGCGCCGTACGTCCCGAGCGACACCACCTCGGCCGTGGCCCGCATTGTCGATCTGCTCAAGCGTAACGGTTTCTACCATGCCGGCGTCGAGCCCGCCACAGCGTTCCGCCCGGCCACGCAGGAAGTCCACATCGATTTTTCCGCCGATCCCGGACGGCGCGCCCGATTCGATGGCTTGGTCGCGAACGGCAACACGTTGCGCCCGCTCCCGAAGCTCATCGGTTCGAGCGGTTGGAAGCGATTTCCCGGCTGGCTGGGCTGGCACGATCTCACCGAAACGCGCCTCCAAAACGGCCTGGACAATATTCGCGCCTGGTATCCCAAGCATAATCACCTCCTGGCTCAGGTCACGCTGGAAAACCTGAACTACAATTCCGGTACCAACACCGTCTCACCGGCGCTGGCAATTAATCCAGGCCCTCCCGTAATCGTGAGTCTGCGGGGCGCCAAGCTCTCCGCCGGAAAGCTGCGCAGTCTTTTACCGATCTATGAAGAGCGCGCGGTAAACCGCGACCTGCTGGAGGAAGGCTCGCGCGACCTGGTGGCCTACTTTCAGACCGAGGGGTTCACTGACGCCACGGCGGATTACCAGATGGCTACGTCCCCGAACGGCGAAGAGTTCGTCCAGTACCACGTCGAGCCAGGCATTCGGCACAAGATCGTCAAAGTGGAGATTCGCGGCAACCATTACTTCGACAGCGCCACTCTGCGGGAACGGATGTCGGTGATTCCCGCCACCGCGATTCGCTACCGCTATGGCCGCTACAGCCGCTCCGCGTTGGATCGCGACGTCGACGCCATTCGCAATCTATACCGCTCCAACGGATTCCGCGACGTGGAGATCAGCTCGCGCGTCATGGACGACTACCGCGGTGTGCAAGCGCACGTCGCGATCTTCATCGATATCGCCGAGGGCCCCCAATGGTTCGTTTCCAAGCTCTCGCTCGAGGGCGTATCCGATGAGATCCGGCCCGCCCTGATGCAACTTCTGCATTCCACCCAAGGGCAGCCTTACAGTGATTTGAACATCGCCACCGACCGCGACGATGTTCTCGATTACTATTTCAACCACGGCTATCCCGCCGCCAGATTCGATTTCACCATCGTCCCCGCCGGCCAGCCCGAGCACGTCAATTTGACCTTCGCCGTCACTCCCGGCGACCGCGTGTTCGTGCGCGGCGTGGTGGTGGACGGCTTGAAGGAAACGCACCAGGACGTCGTCACAGACCGCATCAGCATGCACGCCGGCGACCCGCTTTCCCAAAGCGCCATCAGCGACAGCCAGCGGCGCCTGTACGACCTCGGCATCTTCTCGCGCGTCGACGCCGCGATCCAAAACCCCGATGGCGACGAGCCCACCAAGTACGTGCTGTTCTCCATCGAGGAAGCCGGACGTTATTCGATGAACGTGGGCGTGGGCGCCGAAATCGGACGCATCGGCGGCGGCGCCGAATCGCTCGATTCGCCGGCCGGAGTCACGGGATTCGCGCCCCGTTTCCTGTTCGGCATCAGCCGGCTGAATTTTCTGGGCCTGGGCCACACCCTCAGTTTGCAGACGTTGGTCTCCACGCTCGAGCAGCGCGCTTTGCTGACTTATGTCGCGCCTCAATTCTTGGGCCATCCCAGCCTGAGCCTCCAGTTCTCCGGACTGCTCGACTTTTCCCACGACATCCGTACGTTTTCTTCTCGCCGCCTGGAGGGTTCGGTGCAGCTGGGCCAGAAAATCTCGCGCGCGGACACGCTCCAATACCGGTTCACCTACCGCAAGGTGAATATTCTGGGAACGCCGCTCATCAGCCCGGAACTAATCCCGCTGCTCTCCCAACCGGTCCGTGTGGGCTTCGTTTCCATGAGCTACATTCACGACACGCGCGATGACCCCCTCGATTCGCACCGCGGAACGTATACCAG
>JASIGB010000126.1:0-5169 GCA_030045355.1 Bryobacteraceae bacterium | reverse complement strand
GCCAAGGCAGTGTGGCGCCAGGGAACAGTTCACGAGGGCCGTATCCGGCCTCGACGAAGATAGGAGCGGGCGGAGGATCGGTGCGGTGCTGGCCGGCGGCGAGGAAATGCGACAGTCCGCCGCTGGTCCCGATCCACACCGAGCCGTCGTCATCGTCGAAGAACGCGTGGCTGTCGCAGTCATCCCAGATCAGGCCGTCGCCCGCGGTGTAATGCCGCCAGGAGCGGCCGTCGAACATCTCCGCGCCATCGTCCTCGCCGAACCAAACCCAGCCCCGGTGGTCCACCCGCAGGAACACCACTTCGCTCGAAGCCAGATGCGGGGTAGTGAAACCCGCGAGGTTGCCGGCTCGGACTTCGAAGCGCGCGGCTGTCCCGTTTCCATTGATCCAGAGCGCCCCGGACGGCTCGAAGGCGAGGTCGCTCAAGTGACGCCCGAGCCGGGCCGCCGAGATATCCAGGCGGGTCCAGTTTTCACCGTCCAGGCGAAACAGGTCTTCGTCCGTGATGGCCCACAGGCGGCCCGCGGAATCCTGCGCCATATCGGCGATTTTTTGGCCGGGCAACGCAGCTTCCCGGGCGTCTCCCCCGGCGGGCTCAAATTCGGCCTTTCCGCGGCGGCGCTGGCTCCGAAACAGGCCGCGAGCGGTGGCGGCCCAGACGCGGTCATGCGAGTCGACAAAGACGTGCGACACCGCGGGCAGCTTCAACTGCCAGCCGTGCAGGGTCCGTTCGTCAATCTGGACCAGTGTGCCTTGATTGCTAGCCGCCCAAAGGAAGCCGTCCTTCGATTCCGCAAGGGACAGGCAACGCGGGATCGCATCGATTCCCGGCTGGGACCAGGGTTGAAACCTGGCAGCGCCGCGCGGCAACACACTGATCCCATTTTCATCGGCTACCCATAGCCGCCCGTACGAGTCCCGCCGCATGGCCCAGATCTCATCGCTGCGCAGCCCCTGATTGGTGGTCCAAGCCTCCCATTCGCCATAACCCAGCCACTTCCGCAGCCCGTGCCCCAGCAATCCGAACCAAACGGTGCCTTCGCGGTCCTGAATGACGGCCGATATTGTTCCTTTCCCGAATCCTTGACTTTGGGACACGATCTCCCACTTGTTTCTCGAATAACGCCCCACCGCAGCCCCGAAGCCCGCCAGGATGACGCCCCGGCTATCTTCGGCCAGGCTGAGATATGTCACGTCGCTCGGCACGCGCCCACCCGGATTGCGGATTTCGAACCGCGCATGGCCGGGAGCGAGACTGGCGAGATATTTCGGCCCGCGCGCCCATATTTCGCCGTTCCGGCGCAGCAGAAGGCATTTCCAATCGTCTTCAGGCAAACCGGCGGAGGGCCCGTATTTCTCCAGCTTCCCGCGCGAGATCTCGCACAAGCCTTTGCCGCATCCCACCAGGACGCTTCCGTCCGGCTTGGCCAGCACGCTTTGGATGGAACTGGCGTCGAGCCGCTTGGATTCGCCAACTTCGAGCAGAGACGTGCGCCAGCTCTGGCCACGATCCGGGGATTGAACTACTAACGCTCCGAATTGACTGACGGCAAATATCCGCCCATCGGGAGCAGAGGCGAGGCTGGAATCGTAAGGGATCTTCAGGTTCTGCCCCCGATAAGTGACCGTTCCAAAACTGCGCTGGTCACGGCGGAAAGCCAGACCATCCCGGGTGCCCACCCATAGCCGACCATCGCGGTCCAACATCAGCGCCCGGACAAACGAGCTAGGCAGACCCTCCTTTTCTCCAAAGCGCCAGAAACGGGAGCCGTCGTATTGATAAAGCCCGCTTTCGGTCCCGATCCACAGGAAACCTGCGCGGTCCTGCAGCAGGCAATTGACGCTCAAATTCCCCAGCCCGTCCACATAGTCCTGGAAGGAATACTGCTGGGCGTTCGAGACGCTGCAAATCGCCAACGCCGCAAACCACCAGGTAGCCGCTCGCCGCCGGGAGGGAATTCGCACTATCCTTATTTATCGGCGGTTCTCCGCAAAGTGATGATAGCGGGGATTCCCATTCCCGCCCTGCCACCGGGAACCGCCAAGAGCTTCGGTATAATCCGGGCGATGCACCCCCGCATTTGGCGTTTGATTCTGCTCGCGGCAAGCATTTCGGCAAGCGCTCAGACTTTCGACGTCGCCTCCATCCGGCTCTCGGGGCCGAAGAGCGTTCGGGGAAGCAACGGCGGACCGGGGAGCCGGGATCCGGAACGCTACGTTTTCGGCAAAGCCAACCTGATGGACTTTATCGCCGTCGGTTATGACGTCGACATCTTTCAGATCTCTTCCCAGCTCACGCTCGATCGTGACGATTTCGACTTGGCCGCCAACGTTCCAGCCGCCGCAACAAAAGACCAGTTTCGAACGATGTTGCGAAATTTTCTAAACGACCGGTTCCATCTGCGTGCGCATTTGGAAACGAAGCGATTCGACGCCTTCGCCCTGATGGTTGCCAAAGGGGGAGCGAAACTCGGCAACACGGCCGCGGCGAAACGGACATCGACGGAGGGTTTCCCTAACCTTCCGCCTGGAAAGCCGGGAATAATTGCTCTGAATTCTGGCAGCGGCTTCTACGAGGTGACCCGAATCCGCGCTCAACAGCAGCCGGTTTCGAGGCTCGTCAAGATGCTGAGAACGGACCCTCCTCGCCCGGTCGTCGACGTGACCGGACTGCCAGGCGTATACGATTTCACGCTGGAATTCTCCACGGAATTGTCGAGTGAGGTTGGAGGAGCCGACGTTGGGCCGGAGGCTCCCGATCTCACGACGGCGCTTCGAGAGCAGCTCGGACTCCAGCTTGTGGCCAGAAAGCTTCCTTTCAAGGTCGTAGTGATTGATGGCATCGATCGATTTCCTTCGGAGAATTGATTCAGCACCACGGCACCCTCCCGCGCGTCCGGACAGTGGCAGGCGGTAAAGTAAGAAGGCAGCATGCGCCGCGAACCTGCTTTCTTTGAAGACCGCGAGATGGATTTGATCTACATCGCGAAAAAGCTGAAGGAGGCGCTGCGCCTGGAAACGGCGCTCACCCAATCGGGCGTGGACTACGCGGTGGAAACCGACAAGTACTCGGGCGGCGTGATCTTCCGCAGCGAACGCGTGGGTGCATTCTTTTACGTCCTGCCGGAATCGGCCGAGGAAGCCCGGCGGATCATGCAGGAGCATGGGTTCCGGTCTGAGGTGTTGGAAAACACGCCGGGAGAAAATGCACGATGAACGGGCCGGTTCGGGCGATCGCCTGCGGCTCAATTCTCGCTATTACGCTCTTCGCGCAAAACTCGCGCGACCTCACAGATCAGTATCGCGCCACGGCCGCTAAGCTGATCGACGCCGCGCTAGCCGACCAGGGCGGCATGCAGAAGCTCTCCTATCTGTGCGACCGCATCGGCCACCGGCTGAGCGGCTCGCCCGCGCTCGACCGGGCCGTCGCCTGGGCCGCCGCGCAGATGAAGGCCGACGGCCTCACCGGCATCTCGACACCGCGCGTGAAAGTGCCGCATTGGGTGCGCGGCAATGAAGAAGCCGCGATTGTGGAGCCGGCGCCGCGCCCGCTCCACATCCTGGGCCTGGGCGGCAGCATCGCGACGCCGAAGAAAGGCATCACCGCCGAAGTAGTTCCGGTTTCGAGCTTCGAAGACCTCGACAAGCGCGGCCGCGCCGGCATTGAAGGCAAGATCGTGCTATTCAATGTTCCATTCGAAAGCTACAGCCGCACGGTGGTGTATCGAACCGCGGGTCCGTCGCGGGCGGCGCGGCTGGGCGCAGTGGCGGCGCTGGTGCGGTCCATCACTCCGGTCAGCATTCAATCGCCGCACACGGGATCGCTCGAATACGCCGACGCTTTTCCCATGATTCCGGCCGCGGCCGTCACCATTGAAGACGCGCTGCTGATCCAACGCCTGGTCGACGCTGGAAACCGTGTGACGGTGCACCTGGATATGGAGGCGCATATGCTGCCCGATGCCGATTCGGCCAATGTGATCGGCGAAATTCGCGGACGCGAGCGTCCGGACGAGATCGTCGTGATCGGCGGCCACCTGGACTCCTGGGACGTCGGCGCGGGCGCGCAAGATGACGGTTCAGGCTGCATCACCGCGCTCGAGGCCGCGCACATCATCCACGCGCTGGGCCTGGCGCCGCGGCGTACGCTGCGCGTGGTCTTCTGGACCAACGAGGAGAACGGCGGCGCGGGCGGCGACGCTTATCGCGCCTGGGCGGGCAATACGGTGCGAAATCATGTGGCTGCCATTGAAATGGACGGCGGCGCCGAAAAGCCGGTGGGCTTCGGCGTCAGCGCGAGCGGCGACCTGGAAGGAATGCTGGACCGGCTGCATGAGATCGGTGCGCTGCTGGACCGCATCGACGCCGGCTCGATCCAACCCGGCGGAGGCGGCGCCGACATCGCACCCATCATGGCCGAGGGCGTTCCGGGCCTCGCGCTACGCACGGTGGGCACGCACTACTTCGACTGGCATCACTCCGAGGCCGACACCACGGACAAAGTGAACCTCCAGGAACTGCGCGCCAATATTGCGGCCATGGCGGTGATGGCGTATGTGCTCGCCGATATGCCGACGCCGCTGCGTTCGTTCACGTCATCTACCCGGTGACTTGGTATTCGCCGATGCCGTCGGATTCGCGGTTACGTACTCCAGCTCTTTGTTGATCACCAACTGCAGATCCGGCCACGCGAGCCCGCCGATCCTGCGGCCGTTGATGAACAACGTCGGCGTCCCCGGCGCGCCCAGTTCGAGCGCTTCGGCGATGCTCTGTTTCACCTCCGGCTCGGTAGCCTTGGTGTCCATGCACTGGCCGAGCTGGAGCGTATCCACGCCGTTCTTGCCCGCCCAATCCAGCACTGTCATGTTGAGATTGTCCGGCATGATTTCGTCCTGGGTTTCGTAAATCCAGTCGTAGAATTTCCAGAACGCGTCGTTGCTTTGCCTGTAAACGCAGCGGCCGTCGATGGCAGCGGCGAGCGCCCAGGGATGGATGGACTGCAGCGGATAATTCTTGAACACCACTCGCACTTTGCTGTCGAAAGCCTCCGCCACGTTCTGCCTCAAAATCGGCGCTTCCGCCTTGCAATCCGGGCACTCGAAATCGCCGAATTCGACGATGGTCACGGGCGCTTCGGCCGGGCCGAAGCTCGGCTGATCCTTCAAAGT
>JASIGB010000125.1:0-6303 GCA_030045355.1 Bryobacteraceae bacterium | reverse complement strand
AACGATGTTTACCTGGCCGAGTTCCTGAGTGAACTGGCAAAGGCGGTAAAGCCCAATCCGAAAACGCTCACTGAGTTTGAGCGGACGAAAGTCCGGGTTGCCCTGGCGCCAGTCGCCGACGCCAAGGTTCCGCTGACACGCGAGGAGATGTGCCGGCAGATCCAGGAACTGATCGACGCGAATACGACCCTGATCGTCGAGACCGGAGATTCGTGGTTTAACGGCCTGAACATGAATTTGCCCGACGGCGCGAAGTTCGAGATCGAGATGCAATGGGGCCACATCGGCTGGTCTGTGCCTGCCACGTTTGGGTACGCCGTAAGAGCACGAGACCGGCGCATCATCCTAATGGTGGGCGACGGATCGTTTCAACTCACAGCCCAGGAAGTGTGCCAGATGATTCGGTTGAATCTGCCGGTCCTCATCTTCCTGGTCAATAATCGCGGCTACACCATCGAAGTCGAAATCCACGATGGGCCCTACAACAATGTTAAAAATTGGGACTATGCGGGATTGATGAACGTCTTCAACGCCGAGGATGGTCACGGCATTGGTCTCCACGCGGCCACCGGGGGAGAGCTTGCGGCCGCAATCGAGAAGGCCATCGCCCACACTGGAGGACCGGTCATGATTGAGTGCAGCATCGAACGGGATGATTGCACGCGACAACTCCTTGAGTGGGGATCGCGCGTTGCCGTCGCCAATGCTCGGCCGCAGCAGCGAGGGTGAATTTGAAAATCACGATTTTCGGAATGCTGGAGAGCTGGTTCGAATCCACGCCGGGGAGCCACTGTCCAACGTGGGGTCCCAGGGATCCAAGTTCCAGCCCTGTTTGACGGACGCGACCAACAGGCCCGGCATACTACGGGGTGGAAGGCATGTATGGCGACTCAAGACCTTGCCGATCTCATCAATACCCTGACCCCGGAGCAACAGGAGTCCGTCAAGCGGTTCGTCGACTTTCTCAAAGCACGGGAGTCGGACCGGCGGACTCCGTTTCTCGCAGCCGTTGACGAATTCATCAACCAACATCCGGAACTGCTCCGCCTCTCGGCCAGTGACTCTTTACCCAACTGTGGACGAAGTGGTCACCGTCCACGCTCGGCTGATCGCTCAGTTCGGAGGTTCACTCGGCATCCGAGATCGCGGCGCTCTGGAATCTGCGATAGCAAGGCTACTACACCGACATCATTCAAGAAGCTGCCGCTCTCTGGGAGAGCCTCTCCTAGAATCATCCATTCGTCGATGGAAACAAGCGTGTGGCCGTGACTGTCACGGCCGCATTTCTTCGAATTAATGGATTTCGCTTGGCGTTTGACGATACCGAGGCATTTACATTCCTTGTTCGCCTGTATGAGAGTGGAAGATTACGATTCGCCGAACTCGAAGTGTGGCTGCGCGAGCATGCGGCCCCGCTCGAACGATTAAACTGAAGAGGAACAGCACGCACCACTCTTTACAAGGTGTTCGATTCCGGCCGACTCCAAATGGGAGTCTAGGTCAAAACTCGTACCAGCCACTTCTGCCGCGTAATCTGCGATCGCATTGTGCCTTGCTTTGCGCAACTGCTGTCGCAGCCATGAGTTAATCGCCTCGCGCTCCAGTATCGTCGCGGGTACTCGCGCACGGCTTCCGCTTTGAGATGACTGTAGGTCTCCTACGGCAAAGGCAGATGGAAATTTTTCATATCTCTATTTCTGCCTGTGATCTTGACGATCGGCGAAGTAGTCAGCGCCGGGGCTCTCCTCGTGGTGACGCAGTAGTGCAAAAGCGGTGCCCGGCCGCGAACGTTCTACCCCGCACATTAGCGAAGCCGTAAGCAAAAGCGCGCGCCACCCGAACCGTTTCCATCGGCCCACATATCTCCACCGTGATCGAGCACCGTTTGTCGAGAGAGCGCCAATCCAAGCCCCAGTCCGTTGCGCTTGCCCGACTGAAACGGCTGGAAAAGCGACGCACGGACCGCACTCGAAATTCCCGGCCCTGTATCGCTAATGTCGATCAGCACGTTGGAATCTTCGCGCCGGGCCGCAACCTGGATGCGCCCTCCCTCCGGCATGGCTTCGAGCGAATTGCTGAATAAATTGACGAACACGCGCTCCATGCGCGAGCGTTCGAGCGGAAGCTCAATGTCCTCCGGTACATCCAGCGACAGGCTTACCGCTTGCGACTCCGCGGCCGAGCCTAATGCGTCCCAGGCAGCGCCGATTACGTCGCGCAGGCGGCAAACCTCTACTGGCTTCTGCTTGCCGCGCGAGACGTTGACCAGATCCTGCAGCAGCTCCTGAATCCGCCGTGACGCGCGATAAATGTTTTGCGCCAGCCGCCTCACCTGCGAGGGAGGCAAATCGGAATCCACCAGCATCTCGGAGCCGCCGTAGATGGCCGCGAGCGGATTCCGCAAATCATGCACGATCGACGTGGACAGACGGCCGATGGTCGCGATCTGCTCTTTTTGGATCAACTCCCGTTGCGCACTTTGAATGGAACCGCACATGTTGTTGAAGGTCTCCGTCAGACGGCCCAGCTCGTCGCGGCTCTCGACCGGCAGACGGATGTTGTAATCGCCGCGCCCGATCGCCTCGGCCGCTTGATCCAGCCGCTTCACCGGAGCGAGAATGCGCCGCGCCAGCAGGTACGTGAGCGCCAAGCCCGCCGCAAGCGCCGCGGCCCAAGTGAATACAATGTTCCAACGCAGGGACTTCAGCCGCCGGTCGGCGTCTCCAAACGAGCGAAAGATGCTCAGCTCGCCGATGGGATGGCCTCGCACATCCAACAGCGGCGTGGTCAGCGCCATGTACTCGGTTCCCGCGCCCGCGATGCGGCCTGGACGTACCAAATAACGGCTGGCCTGATCCAGGAGGGTGTTCGAAACACGCCCGGGCAAAGTAGATGCCACCACATTCGAACCCGCCACAAAAGTGAAGTCACTGCCTCCGGTGGACTCCTTGAGTTGCCTTGCGATTCCCGCGCTCACTGCATAGCCGGCCACCAGAACATCGATCAGCCCGGGGCCGCCTCCCGACTGGACGTACACGGGCGTCACGATCACCTGATATAAATGTCCCTCCAGCATCAGAAAACCTTGCGACTGACGCGGGAAATTCGTGGACGCCTCTTCGACCAAGGGCATGCTTCGCGGCATCCGAATGCCCGGATCGCCGCCGAGAGAGGTGACTACTTCGCCCGCGGGATCGGTCACCAGGAACAGCGCATCGTCCTCTGATACGCGATTCCACAATTCGGCCGCCGTATCGCGAATGGTGGCCTCGTCGCCCGTGCGGAAGGCGGCGCGGACATCGGACATCGTGCTGAGGATCAGACTGATGGACGCCAGCTTGTCGGCGTGTGCACGCCACAGGGAGTCGTAAGCCCGGAAGCTGGCTCGTACTTCATCTTCGAGACTCTGGGACGCGCTCTGGACCACGTGGCGCTGGACCAGCCAGCCCGTGACGGCGAACAGCAACGTAAGCGCGATGGAGGTGGAGAGCAACGTCTTCCACAACAGCGATAATCGAGAAAATCCGAACATTAGTTTGATGCGCCGGGATAAAACACACCGTCGTCCCCGTGCTGCAAATAATCCTTACCGTACTTGTTTTTGTGCGGTACAGGCAAGTAACCGCTCTCGGAGAGCTCGAGCGGCGCGAGCGTCAAGTCGTTGGTCCCGACCGTGACGTTGCGTTCCAGACGATGCAGCGCGTCGTCCTGCGAGCGCTCGTGAAAGACTTCGAGCTGATACTGTCCGGGCGCCACATCGGGGATGCGAAGCTGCCCGTCGCGTCCGCTCACGCCAAAATAAGGCGTATCCACCACCAGGATGACGGCGCTCATGGCGGGATGAATATTGCAAAAAATCCGCACCGCGCCGGCGCGCTCGAAGCGGATGCTGCGCGTCGTGCCCGGCGGGTACAGGCCGATATCGAACAACTGGCCGCTGAAGTTGGAGAAGGCGCTATGGAAGATCGGATCGTAATTTGGAAAATCGACGGTGGTCCCGGTCTCCACCGCGAGGATGTGCGGCGTGAAGGTCTTGTCCTTCTGCGTCAGACGCGCGTGTTTGCCGTCCACGTGCGCCTTCGCCCCGTTCGCCGGCAAGAGCCAAACCACCACGCCTGAATAGTCGCGGCCCTTGCGGACGGAAGGCACATGAGAATCCTTCAATACCACGCTGCCTGTCACGGAAGCCGCGATCAGCGAACCTGCGACGGCGGCCAGGAGTAGGAGTTTAGAACAGGTATGCCAAGCCCAGGTCATAATGATTGTTCAGCCGCACGGACCTCCCCGCGTACGAGGTGCGCACCTGCATGCCCTCGAGACTCAATAAGACGTTCGGCGCTACACGGTAAATCATATTGGCGGCGTAACCCTCGTTCTTGAATATCAATCCTTGATACACTTCCGAACGCTGATTGTCGCCTTGTCCGGCAATCAGATGAAAGGTCAACTTCGGTGTGGCCAGCCACGCCAGTTGCGCCCATCCGCCGATGGATTGCATGGGCCTTACCATACCGTCATAAACAAAATAACCTGGCCCGATGGCGCCAAGTCCAGCGATGTTCTCTCCTCTATAGAAGGCGCCCGTGAATTCGATTTTCTCCCACGGGTTGGCGAACCAGTCAAAGCTGAACAGCCGCGAGGGTATCGAGTACCCATTTTCGGTCGTTTCCGCGGTATGGAACCCGGGCGCCAACTCCACCCGCGTGTGCTCCGAGAAATCGTGCCGGTAGTCAAATCTTCCCTCCAGGGCCGGCGCCCAGCGGGATTCTTGGTAGAAGTCAGAATAACCGGGACCATCCGCCGACGATCCCAATTGATACACACTGAGTTGCGCGCGCAAAGCGTCGCTCGCATCAAACTTGAAGCGCTGCTCCACGCGCACCTGCGGGCTCCACAGCCACAGGTTCCCGGCGTCGGTAAACGGCGAGGTCGCTACCTGAGCCAGCGAGAACGGGTCGCGCGCGCTAATGAGAGGTTTATCCTGGCCCACGGAAACGGTAGTGTTCGTCCAATCCAGTTGGATATCGGCAGTGCGCAGCCGGGCCCAATGGCTGAGTGGCTCGCTAGGCTCGCCGCCCCAGAAGTCGAAAAACAGGGAACCGCTCACTCGCGCCCCCCATAACGCCTGGGGACTTTGATAGCGCAGCCCCAGAATGGTTTGCGCGAGCGTGGCGCCGTTCTCCGCGCTGCCCGGCGTCGCGGAGGCGAACGTCGGGTCCTCGACTCCGCCCGTGCTGCTGCCGTTCAGAAAAGAATTGAACAGCACCATGCCCGTGAGCGAAATGGGGAATCGCTGCGAGGCCTCCACTTTTTCCTGGCTCAGGTCGGCGACGCGCTGTTCGGTCGCCTGTTCGCGCTCGGCGAGCGGAGCCGACGCTCCCTCGGGCTGCGACGGTTGCGCTTGCGCCGGTTCGCTGGATGGCTGGCCGCGCGCGGCCAATTCCATCCGCAAAGCATGGACCTCCTCAGTGAGCTGATGATTCTCTTCTTCCAGACGATCCAGGCGTTGCAGAATCTGTTGCAAGTCGCCTTTGTCTTGCGCCTGCAGTCCAGTGGAGGCAACGAGAATCGCGAGAATTGGCGAAGCGGCCCTCAGCAGGGCGCGCCGTTGAGGTTGCGGGGCGCGTTTAGTGAACATCCAGCAGTTGCTCCAAGGCCTGCCGCACTGCGCCAGGCGAATAAGGCTTACTGAAATACGCCGCTCCCAGTGCCTGTACGCGGCGCGGCGTGTCCGGTTCACTATCGCCGCTGATGACGATCACAGGAAGTTCGGCCAGGCAGGGTTGAGCGCGCACGCGCTCGATCAGCTCCAAGCCGTCGATGCGCGAAAAACGCAAATGCAGATCGGTGACCAGGGCCGCCACCGGCCTTCCGGAAAAGGCCAAAAAATCCAGGGCCTCCTGTGCCGTCGAAACCACGCGCACTTCCAAATCCGCGCGCGGCAGCAGCGCGACTTCGAGCGGCTCAACCGATAGCGCGTTATCTTCAACGATCAGGATAATACGCTGCATGCCTAGGGGAGAAACCGGTAACCAACCCCGTGCACGGTGAGGAAATGGCGCGGAGTGCCGGGATCCGGCTCCAGTTTCTGCCGCAGGCGAACGATGTGCGCATCGACAGTCCGGGTGTTGGGAAACGACTCATAGCCCCACACCGAGTTCAGAATGACGTCGCGCGTCAGTGCGCGATCGGGGTTCTGTAGAAAAAACGTGAGCAAGTTGTACTCGGCTGGCGTGAATTTCAGCTCTTCGCCCCCGCGCGTCACCACGCGCCGTTTCAAATCCACGTGCGTGTCGGCGAAAG
>JASIGB010000124.1:0-2996 GCA_030045355.1 Bryobacteraceae bacterium | reverse complement strand
TGACGAGCTCGCAAAAAATGGAGGATTCGAGCGGCACCACGCGCGCCAATCCGGGAATCCCGGGCACGGCGGCCAACCTGCCGCAGCAGCAGACGGTGGCCTCCAACGCCGCCCCGGCTCAGCCCGCCGCGACGCAACCGGCGCAGCAGCCTGGACCGAATGGACAGGCGCCGGCTAAACCCGCAGCCGATCCGGCGCCCGCGGCGCGTAGCGCGGGGAGTTCCACCAGCAACACCCGGCGCTCGGAAAACATTACCTATCAATCCAGCCGCATCGTCAAACATCTGAAGCTGCCGCAGGGCACGATTAAGCGCTTGTCGATTGCGGTGCTGGTGGATCAGGGGTCCCACATGGAAGGGAAGGGGGCGCAAGCGCATCGCGTGGTGACGCCTCCGGACCCCGACAAGTTGAAAGCGATCCAAACCCTGGTGGGGACGCTGGTGGGCCTGGACGCCATGCGCGGCGATCAGCTCACCGTGGAGGCGCTTCCATTCGACACCAGCATGGAGGATATGGGATCGCTCGCGCCGGCCGCACAGAAGAAGCCCGCTCCGCTTTTTTCGATTGATGCGGTAAAAGAAAAGCCGGCTCAGTATGGAGGCACGGCCGTCGGCGTTGCGGTGGTGATCGCTATGATGCTGTTCGTCCTGATGCGGAATCGCAAGACGGCCGCCGTCCAGGTGCGCGAGGCCTTGCCCGCCGTGGATATGTATCAGGGCTTGCCCGCCGCGAGCGCGGTAGCGGCCACGGCGGCGGGGGCCTCCGGAACTCAGGCCGCGACAATCGGCGAACCGGCTCGCCCGGCTTTGCTGCCTTCCCGCACCGAAGTCCTGCTCACGCAGCTCACCGAAAACAGCCGCAACAACGCCGAAGCCTGGGCCAACATTCTGCGGAACTGGCTGGCGGAGGATGAGAACCAGTAGACCACACTATGCCTGCCACGGAATCCAAACCACCCAAAATCACCGGCGCGCAAAAAGTCGCCATCCTGCTGGTGGCCCTCGGAGACAAGGTCAGCGGCGAAGTGATGAAGCAACTCAACGATGACGAGGCCAAGGCGGTCGGCAAGGCCATCGCGCGCCTGGAGCAAGTGACTCCTGCCCAAACCGAGGCCGTTTTGGAAGAATTTTGCGAGTTGGCCG
The DNA here is from genome assembly GCA_030045355.1 of Bryobacteraceae bacterium. Taxonomy (GTDB): domain Bacteria; phylum Acidobacteriota; class Terriglobia; order Bryobacterales; family Bryobacteraceae; genus Palsa-89. The sequence goes on along the minus strand of JASIGB010000124.1, from coordinate 1,854 downwards.
GACAGCATGGCGCACGCGGCGGCTTCGATTACGCCAAGCGCGTGCTCTCGAACGCGTTTGGCACGGAGGGCGCCAAGCGCATTACGGACCATTTGCCGCGCGCCGGCGTCCGGTTCAACAAGAATCTGGAGTCGCTCCAAAAAGCCGATCCCAACCAACTCAGCCGCTTCATCGAAAACGAGCATCCGCAAACGATCGCGCTCATCCTGTCGCATCTTTCGCCCACCCAGGCCGCCTCCCTGCTGAGCACGCTTTCCGCCGCGCTGCGCTCGGACGTGGTGCTGCGCATCGCGCAGTTGGACCGTGTTTCTCCCGACGTGGTGGCGCGCATCTCGATCGTGATCAGCGAAAAACTGAAAACGCTGGGCGACGTGCGCACGGAATTGCACGGCGGCCCGCGTTCAGTGGCCGAAATCCTGAACCGCATGGAAAATTCGCTGAGCGAGGAGATCCTGACCGGCATCCAGGACGACCAGCCGCTGGTGGACGCCATCCGCCACTACATGTTTACCTTCGACGACCTGCTGCTCATCGACAGCATGGCGATGAAGGAGGTGGTGGGCAAAATCGACCGCAAGCTTCTGGTGGTGGCGCTCAAGGGCACCAGCGATCAGATGAAAAATCAGTTTCTGCAATGCATGTCCTCGCGCGGCGCCGAAATGCTGCGCGAAGACATGGAGGCCGCCGGGCCGGTGCGCATCCGCGAGGTGGAGGCGGCGCAGCAGCAGATCCTGGCCGTGGTCCGGCAGCTCGAGTCCGAAGGCACGGTCAACCTGAAAGGTGGCGGCGGCGCCGAGTATGTCGTCTGACCAATGGGATCTAAGATGACGCTGGGCGGCGAAATCCTCACGCCGGAGCACCCGCAGGTTGCCAAACCGATCGCCTGGCGCACCGTCGCGCCGGCCGCCGATTCGCGGCGCAGTACCCGGCACGAAGCCGAGCGGGAAGCGGCGCGCAAGCTGGACCAGATACGGCGCGAAGCCTACGCCGAGGGCCTGGCGGCCGGACGCCAGCAGGCCGAGGAGCACTTCCGGCCCGCGGTGCAGGGTCTCGCGGACACGCTCCACTCGCTGGCGCGGCTCAAGGAAAACATCCGCGAGGAAACGCTCCAGGACCTGGTGCATCTGGCGGTCTCGGTCGCCGCGCGCGTCATCCACCGTGAAGTGGCCGTGGATCCCGATGCGCTGGGCGGGTTGATCCAGGCTGCATTTTCGAAGTTGCAAGCGCGCGAGATTAGTCGCGTGCGTCTGCACCCCGCGCTCGAGGCGCTGGTACGCAAGCTGCTCGAACAGAGCGGCGCGCTGAAGAACCTGGTGGTGGTGGCGGATCCTAACCTCAAGCCCGCCGAGGTCTTCTTCGAGACTTCCCAGGGCGTCCTGGATGCGTCGGTGGAGACGCAATTGCGCGAGATCGAGCGCGGCCTCATCGACAAGCTGGAACACTAAATGGCGCCCCCTGGTGTTTCCATCCGCGAGTTGCTCCCTCAGGTGCCCGGCATCGAAGTCCTGCCTTGGATCGGCGAAGTGACGGACATTACCGGGCTGCTGATCGCATCGCGCGGGCCGGTGGTTTCGACCGGCGACTTCGTGGAAGTGCGCACGGCTTCGGGCCGCTCCATTCGCTCGCAAGTGATCGGCTTCCGCAACGATCGGGTGCTGTCGATGCCGCTCGAAGAGACCGACGGCCTGCAACCCGGCGATCGCGTGATCGCGCGGCGCGACGACGCACTGCTGCGCGTGGGGCCCGCGCTGTTGGGGCGCGTGCTGGATGGTTTCGGGCGGCCGCTCGACGACGGCCCTCCGCTGCGCGCCGTCACCTCGTATCCGTTGTACGCCGCACCGCCGCAGCCGCTGG
>JASIGB010000123.1:0-10862 GCA_030045355.1 Bryobacteraceae bacterium | reverse complement strand
GGCATCGGCTACATCATTGGACCCGAGCTCGCCTCCATCAACGTCGCCGGCGGCGTCATCGCCTGGTGGATTCTGATCCCGCTGCTGATGTTCTTCGATCCCGATCTTCCGCGCCGCATCGGCACCAACGATCCCGCAGTGGCTGCGAATTCCGTCTGGTTCAACGTCGTGCGCCCTATCGCCGTCGGCACCATGCTGGTGGGCGCCGTCCACACCATGTTCTCCATGCGCGAGTCGCTGTGGACTTCGTTGCGGGGCATCTTCACCGCCTCCGCTGCGGCCACTCACGAAGCCGCGACGCCCGATCCCCGCGAGCACGACATCCCGCCGCGCTGGGTCGTCATCTCGACCGCGATTCTTCTGGTTCCCATCACGGCGATTTATTACTACTTCACCCATGGCATGTTCTTTGCCATCGTCGCCGCCGTGATCATGAGCGTCACCGGCTTTTTGCTTTCGGCCATTGGCGGATATTTGGTGGGATTAGTTGGCAGCTCCAATCAGCCGCTCTCGGGACTCACGCTCGCGGCGCTGATCATCGCGGCGCTGGTGATGCTGACCGTCGGCGTCACCGGATTATCGGGCGTCGCGGCTGTCCTCGGCGTCGCGGCCGTGGTCTGCGTCGCCTGTTCTGTCTCGGGCTCGCTTATTCAGGATTTAAAGGCCGGCCATCTGTTGGGCGGAACGCCGTGGAAGATGGAAGCGGTCGAAATCATTTCAGTCATCCTGCTCGCGTTTTTCCTGATGGGTCCGATCATCGCGCTGCACCAGGCCAATCTCGACACCGGCGGCATCGGCGGCCGTGCACTGCCCGCGCCGCAGGCCGGATTGATGGCGCAACTTGCCAAGGGAATCGTCGGCGGCCAGATGGCCTGGGGACTGCTCGGAATCGGCGCGGCCTTCGGAATCGCGCTGATCCTGTGCGGCGCGAGTTCGCCGATGCTGATCGCCGTGGGCATGTATTTGCCCTTCGATACCTCGTCCGCAATTTTTATCGGCGGCGTCATCAAATGGATTCTCAATCGCACCACTGCGCGACGGACCGCCGAAGAAAAACTGGTCATCGAAGAGAAAGGAACTTTGATCGCATCGGGATTGATAGCCGGCGAAGCCATCGTCGGCATCCTGCTGGCCGTGGTGTTCCTCACGGGCCTTCCCGCGATCGCGACCTTCGGATTCACCGCGGCCTGGGGCGGATGGCTGTCGCTGATTGGCTTTGCCGCGCTCGGCTACGTGCTGATTCGAATTCCCGCGCAGGCGGACTGATCATTCTTGATCCACGATCACGGCGTAGATTTCTCCCGGCCCATGCACTCCGCGCACCAGGATCTGCTCGATGTCGGCCGTGCGGCTAGGGCCGGTGATCAGGACCATGGAGCTGGTCTGGTCGGCGGGGCGGGGAAGGAGGCTGAGCAGTTCGTCGAGATTCGCGAGAATGCGCGAGCGCGGGAAGATCGCGATACGGATGGGCGGCAGCAGCGAAACCAGCCGCGCTTCGTTCGCGCTCGCGAGCATCACCAAGCTGCCGGTGGCGGCGAGCGCGTAGTCGGCACTGGTGATCCCTATATCTGCGCCCGCGCAGGCTTCCTTCAACTGCTCGCGGTCGGTGAAACCGGTGTGGACCTGAACGAGCCCGGTGACGCCGCATTTTCTGAGGAAAGGAGAGTTCGACGCCACGGCGCTCTTTTGCGCCAGCAGCGGTGCAATGGCCGGGACAACACCCGAACTGTCCCGCACGCGAAAAGATTTTCCGCCCAAGTTTTCGAACTTTTGGACGAAGAGATCGGCAGAGAGATTGCGGTCCATTTGCGGGATCCGCAGGTTGGGAGCCGGCGGCGGTTCATGTGAAGAGACGGGAGCGGCCGCCGGTTTTCTCAAAGCTCTCCGAATATCCGCGAAAATCTTTTCCCGCGCCGTCATCTCCGGGCGGCCCACCATGCATGAAAGCTCTGCTTGGCCGGTTCGGGCAGGCTGCGCTCGCTCGCCCATTGTTTCAGCGGCCCGATCTTTGGAACCAGTGGCCAAGCGAGCGATCCCAGGCTCGCCAGCAGCAAATACATCCGCGGATGGGTCGCGGCCCACGCAAACATTTGGAACCCGAAACGTTCCATTCCAGCCGAGCCCTCGCGCCGGTTTGCCTCCTGAACTTCCTCGCGCAGTTTCAGCAAGATCTTGGGAATCTCGATTTTCACGGGGCACACTTCCGCGCACGCTCCGCACAGGCTGGAGGCGAACGGCAGCCAGGTGTCGCCGGTGACGCCGTGAAACTGCGGCGTGATGATCGCGCCGATCGGTCCCGAATAAACCCACGGATAATTGTGGCCGCCGATTTTGCGATACACCGGGCAGTGATTCAGGCAGGCGCCGCAGCGGATGCAATACAGCGATTGCCGCTTCTCGGGATCGGCCAGCAATTTCGTGCGGCCGTTGTCGAGCAGAAGCAGATAGAATTCGTCCGGTCCGTCGATTTCGTTGTCGCGCCGCGGCCCCGAAAGAAACGACGTGTAGACCGTCAGCGGCTGGCCCGTGGCGCTGCGGCCCAGCAGATTCAGGAGCACCGCCAGATCCTGGGCGCGCGGAATCACTTTCTCGATGCCCGCCACGGCGATGTGAATCTTCGGAGCCGAAGTGCTCAACCGGGCGTTGCCTTCGTTCTCGACGATCACGACGGCGCCCGAATCCGCCACCAGGAAATTCGCGCCGCTGACGCCGATGCCCGCCTCCAGGAATTTCCGCCGCAAAACACCGCGGGCGATTTTTGTTTGTTTCTCGATCGCCACTTCCTGCTCCACGCCCAGCTCCTTGGTGAACACGTCCGCGACGTCGTAGCGCGTCAAGTGCAGCGCCGGAGCGACGATATGATAAGGCCGCTGGTGCGCGAGCTGGAGAATGTACTCGCCGAGATCGGTTTCCACGGCTTCGAGTTCATGCTCTTCCAGGCGCTCGTTGAAATGGATTTCCTCGCTGGTCATGGATTTCGATTTCACCAGCGTGTGTATGCCGCGTTCTTTCGCCAGATTGAGGACAAAATCGGCGGCTTCGGCGCCGCCGCGGCACCAGATCACTTGGCCGCCGTGCGCGATCACGTTTGCCTCAAGCTGCTCGAGGTAATAGTCGAGGTTTTCGATGGTGTGCTTCTTGATGGCGTTCGCTTCGCTGCGCAGCGCCTGGTAATCCGGCAGCGCCTCGGCGCTGACCACGCCCGCGCGATGGTCGATCAGACGTCCGGTGGCGGTATAGATAGCAAGCTGCAGGCGCGGGTCGTGGAGTGCCTGGTGAATCTCGGTTTCGGGTGCGTTCATCGAGAAGCCAAAACCTCGGCCAGATGCATGGTACGAATCGGAAGGCCCGCGCGGTCAATCGCGCCCTGGAGCTGCATCAGACAACTGGAATCGATGGACACGACGGTGGATGCGCCCGTTTTCTGGATGGAATCGATTTTGGTGCGCGCCATGGCGCCGGAGACCTCGGCGAATTTCACCGAGAACGTACCGCCGAAGCCGCAGCATTCTTCCGCCGCGGCCATTTCCGCGAGTGTGAGCCCCCGGACTTTCGCGAGCAGCCGTCGCGGTCCGGATTTGATATGCAATTCCCGCAGCGCGTGGCAACTGTCGTGATAAGTGACCAGGCCTTCAAAGCGCGCGCCGACGTCTTCCACGCCCGCTACCTCGAGCAGAAAGCGCGAAAACTCCCAGACGCGCGGCTCGAGCGCGCGAACATCGGCGAGAAGCTTTGGATCATGCTGGAACAGATCGGCAAAATGATGCGCGATCATCGACGTGCACGAACCCGACGGCACGATAACGTATTCGGAATGGCCGAAAACATTGAGAAAATGCCGCGCTATCTTACGGGCTTCGTCTGTATAGCCCGTGTTGAACGCAGGCTGCCCGCAGCAGGTCTGCGCCTGAGGGAAATCGACCGTGTACTCCAGGCGCTCCAGAACCTCCGTGATGGCCATGCCGACTCGAGGAAAGACCTGATCGACGATACAGGTGACGAACAGCGAGACGCGCGCGCTCACGTGGGGGAGTTTACCATGAGAGGGTGCAGTTAATCAGCGTTGAAGAGCCATCGGCCCGTGAAGATCATTATCTCGCGCTGGAGCGCGGAAACATTTTGTATTTCGCTTGTACTCCCTTCGATCTGCCCGAATCCGATCGCGAGCTGCTGCGCTCCGCCGGACTTTCTTCAAGCAGCCATCACAAGAACATTGCCTACCGGCCGGCGGAAGACAAAGTGACGGGTTTCGATCCGTCCGCGGTCTCCGATCCCAAGAAGCTGCGTGCGGCGATGCGCTTGTATTCCGAGCGGGCGCTCGGGTTCCTGTGGAAGCTGCTGCCGCGCTACATGGAGCGCGCGCGGATTGACTTCGCGAGCTTCCGGCCGCAAGAGGAAGAAGGGCGCGATCTGCCCACTAAGAAGCGCAACGATCTGCTGCACGTGGATGCCTTTCCGACGCGGCCCACGCGCGGCGATATGATCCTGCGGTTCTTCACCAATATTCACCAGACAAAACCGCGGGTATGGATGACATCCGATCCCATGGGCGCGCTCGCGCCGCGCTATGCGGCCGATGCCGGGCTCGGCGAGGCGGCGAAGCAACCAAGAGGACCCATGAAAAGCAGGATTCTGGGCGCCTTTGGCGGCGTGGAGGCCAAGCGTTCGGCGTACGACCGGTTCATGCTCGGCTTTCACGATTACCTGAAATTCAACGCCGAGTATCAGACAAGCTCGACGAAGTACCGCTTCGAGTTTCCGCCGGATTCTTCCTGGATGGTGTTCACCGACGTGGTGCCGCACGCGGTTCTCTCGGGCCGCTACGCGCTGGAGCAGACCCTAATCGTGTCGCGCGAGAGCTTGGCCGCGCGCGAGAACGCACCAATCGAGATTTTGCAGGCGTTGTGCGGCAAGCCGCTTGCGTAAACGGCTTGCCAATGGCGATTATTACTGCCCTGACCCCATGGCGGGCTTGCCGAACTTGGAATCTTCGACCGGGACGTTGACCTGCACTTCGGTCAGCTTGTAGGTGTCGCGGCCGTCGAGCCACTGGAATTTGTACTCGAAGGGGAACTTGATGCCGTCGACGTCGCGGTAATCGGAGTAGTCCACCTGCGACGGCACGCGCCCAATGGGCGTCCGGCCGAAGCGGATTTCGCGCAGAAGCAGGCCGCTTTCCTTGTCGAAGTACAACGTGGTCAGGATGCCGTTCGGGCCGCGGCCCTGCACCACGTAAACGTCCTTGCCGTCGACGTTATCCGGGTATCCGACGCGCAGATTCGTGAAGATCGTCTTGATCTGCCCGGGGAAAGCGAGTTCGGCGTCCACATGCAAGCCATCCCGCTCCGTTCCAGTGGCCTCGTATTCGCCGAGCAGCGCGCGCGGCGTGGTGAGCCAGCCCTTGGTCCCATCGAAGCTGCGGCTCTGGTTGCCGCGGTCCGGGGCATCGGGATAGGTGACGCGCACCATGCGCTTGTCGGGGTATTTGGCGAAAATCTCGAACACGCCGCCACCCTTCACCTGGACGTATCCGCCCTGCGTTCCGCGGGCCGCGAAGCTCTTCAGGCTGTCCAGTTTGGCTTGGCCACCGAGCGCAGCGATGTACTTATCGAAGATCGAATCGGCCGAGGGCTCGGTATCGTCCTTGGTGATAATGTCGTCCGTCTCATCGTTGGGAGGGCCGTACAGATGATCGAGCGCGATGGTGGTGGCGGGAATGTCTTTGCCGTGATGGCAGGTCCAGCAGCTCACCAGCGGCTGTCCGCCGAAGTTTTCCTTATTGATGGTGGCGACCATTTCGGTCATCCGGCGGGCCATGCGCTTGCGCGCCGTGTCGGCCTCCCAGACCACTTTATCGGTGCCGGCGCCGGTGTGGCAGTCCGCGCAATCAAACCCGAGAGCAGCGGCCATCACGCCCATGCTGCCCATGAAGTCGTCCACCGTAAGCCCCTTGAGTGGCGTGGTGGTAACATTCTTGAACACTTGTCCTGCCAGGGGACCCTTAGCCGGCGCGGCAGTCTGACCGGCCAACGGGATGCCGCTCAGGGTAATGACGCAAATTCCAGCGACCGAAATTCCGCCGACCAACGATGTCAGCCGGCTAGAGCAAACCTTCATATTTAACTTCCTCCCTCAATGTGCACGAAGGACCTATCGTACTTAAAGACGGAGGTGAGACGCAAGCTTGTTACAGGAGAACGCACCGGCGGGCGGAGCATGGCCGGTTTATTTTAGGGTCTGAGGGGGCGGCATCCGGTTGCTTTGCCCCAGGCACGCGCGGCACGCGCATCTTATGGCATAATCCTGACGCATATCACATGTTCGAATTTCTCAACCACTGGCCGGTGGTCTGGAAGAACTTTGGCCAGATCGGCATCGCCTATATCCTGACAGTTCTGATCGGTCTGGAACAGGAGCAAGAGGAGCACACACTCGGCTTGAGGACATTTCCACTCGTCGCGATCGCCTCCTGCGGCTGCCTGCTGATCTTCGGTCCGGGCGCGCACAGCGACGACCAGTCGCGTGTCCTGCAGGGCCTGATCACTGGCATTGGCTTCGTGGGCGGAGGGGCGATCCTGCGGGCGCGCGCGTCGGTGAAGGGCACCGCGACCGCGGCCAGTATCTGGAACGCCGCGGTGATCGGCGCATCGGTGGCGCTGGAACACTACGAAATCGCCATATTGCTCACCGTGCTCAATCTATTTACCCTGCGCGTGTTCCTTCCGCTGAAGCGATGGATTGACCGGCGGCGGCCCCGCCACAAAATCCCCGCCGCGTAGCGTCTCCGACGCGGAGCGGCTCTAATGAGGGCTTAGCGCGTCCAATAAGAAACAATCAGGCCTTCGCCCGCCACCGCGGCGTCGAGCGAGTAATCGGCCAGGTTCAACTCATCAGCGCCGTCGGACGTGTAGAGATCGTAGGAGTCGTCGACGCCGCCCGCGGAATTGGGCCAGAGTTCCTTAATCACACCAGCCAGCGTGGAGTGATTCACCGTCGATGTCCCGAAATACATCTTGCCGGTGAGCCCGGCGATTACCGATACGCGAATGCGGTTGCAGGGTGTTTCTACCGTCGCCAGCGGAACCGCTGTGCCGGGCGTGGGCACGTTCACGCGCCCTAAGGACTGAGGAGCCATATCTCAAAACCTTCCTTCGCCCACAGACTGTAGCGCGAGGCTTGCGGGCGCCCGCACACGCGGTTCTTCGCCGGGCGGCGTGAAACGTTCCAGATTCATGCGCTTGCCGCGCGGCGGAGTTTTCTTGGCGGGTTGTGACTGCGCCATACTGTAGGATTCGAAACGTGCAAAATCAATCGGCGGCGGTTCACCTCAACTTGTTCGGTCCGCCGCACCTGTTGATTGTGATCTCGGTTCCGCTGCTGGCGTGGGGATTGGGCCGATGGTCCCGGCGCAACAAGAGCGCGGCACGCTCGATTCGATTCACGCTCGCGGCCTTGCTGGCCCTCACGGACCTGGTTTGGTACACCTACGTGCTACGTTCCGAAGGCCTGCGCATCTTTCCGGACAGCCTGCCGCTGGAGCTGTGCGACGTGACGCAATGGGTGACCGTGTTCGCGGCCTGCACCCTGAACCCGATCGCGTTCGAAATCGCGTACTACGCGGGCATCGCGGGCAGCGGCATGGCGGTGCTGACGCCCGACCTGTGGCTGCCGCTGGCGTCCTACGGTTCGATTTCGTTTTTTCTCTCGCACGGGATCACGGTGATTGCGGTCTTGGTGCTGCTGTGGGCCGGTCATATGAAACCGCGGCCGGGCTCGTGGTGGAAGATGCTGATCATCCTGAATGCCTATGCCGCCGTGATCGGTACGTTCGATGCGATTTTCAAAACCAATTACATGTATTTGCGCGAAAAACCGGCCGGGGTTTCGCTGCTAAGCTATTTGGGGCCTTGGCCGTCTTATATAATCGGCGGCGAAGTGGCCGCCGTGATCCTGCTCTGGCTGCTGTGGTTGCCATTTCGCAAGCGGGCTCCTCAAACGAAATCGTGAAATAATCAGCGAATGATTCGACCGGTGGCGTTCCTCTTGGTTGCCAGTGCGGCTCTGGCGCAAACGCAGACTCCGAACATGGAGGAGATCTCCCAAGCCCTGGGCGTGCGCTGCAATTATTGCCACACCGCGCCGTTCGGCGCGACCGGTCAGCCTGAGCCGAAAAAAGACATCGCGCGCGCCATGATCGCCATGACGCGCGACCTGAACGCGAAGATTCAGGAAGCCACCGGCAAGCCGCCCAACGAAGCGACGCGCGTCGAGTGCGTCACCTGCCATCGGGGCGTCGCGATTCCCGAGCCGCTCTCGGCCATCCTTCTGCGAACCGTCGGGGAGAAGGGCGGTGCCGCGGCGGCCGATCAATATCGCGAGCTGCGCAAACAGTATTTTGGGCGCGACGCGTACGATTTCAGCGAGGACGCACTGCTTGCGACCATCCAGCGCGTGGTGCAAGGCCGGCCCGACGACGCGATCGCGCTGCTGCGCATGAACCTGGAATTCCATCCGGATTCGGCCAAAACCTACGCGCTGCTCGGTTTCGCCTACACGCGCAAGGTGGATGACGATGCGGCCATCGTGAATCTGAAGAAGTCGCTGGAGCTCGATCCGACGGACGCGATGGTGCGCGGGCGGCTGGAACAATTGGAAGAATACCGGCGGCGCAGGCAGCAGCAGTAGGCTGTCCAGCTAAGATGTCTTTGTACTAAGATGTCTTAGGATGCCAAAGCAAGACTCTCTGCAAGGCGCGCTGGATCTGATGGTCCTGAACATTCTGTTGCGCACGCCGCGGCTGCACGGCTACGCCATCATGACCGCGATCGAAGAAGCATCCGGAAGCGTGCTGCGCGTTGAGGAAGGTTCTCTGTATCCCGCGTTGCGGCGCATGGAGGAGGCGGGCTGGCTGCGCGGAGAATGGATCACACGGGACGCCGGGCGTCGCGCTCGTGTGTACCAGCTCACTGCCGCGGGCCGCAAGCAGCTTGCCGCCGAGAAAACCCGCTGGCAGGCGGGTACAGCCGCCGTGAATCGCGTGCTGAGGATGGCTTGAATCATGTCTGTGTGGTCGCGCATAGCCAATGTGTTCCGCTCGAATCGAGTGGACCGCGACATCGACGAAGAACTGCAATCGCACATTGCCGAGGCGCTGGCCGCGGGGCGCGACCCGGTGGAGGTATCGAGAGCCTTCGGCTCCCGGCTGCGGGCTCGCGAAGCCGCGCGCGATGCATTGGTCGCAACGTGGCTCGAATCCCTAATTGCCGATGCCGCATTCGGCTGGCGCCAAATCCTGAAGCACAAGATCGCGTCAGCGGCCGCGGTTATTTCTCTCGCACTCGGAGTCGGCGCGTGCCTGGCTGCGTTCCGGCTGATCGATGGCTTGTTTCTGCGCCCGTTGCCGATCGCCCATCCGGAGCGGCTCTACGCGCTCGCCAGCGACCAGTATTTCGACGGCAAGGTGGGGAGATACGAGCAGTTCGACTATCCCGTCGTTCCACGCATGCGCTCGGCCGTTGCGAGTCAAGCGAGCATCTTAGCCATTGGATTCACCGTCCGCATCGATCTGACCTTTTCATCGGATCCCGAGACGGAGCAAGCATGGCGTCAATATGTATCCGGCGCGATGTTCACCGACTTCGGCTTGAAGCCCGCGCTGGGACGCCTTTTCGATGCCTCCGACGATGCCATTCCGGAAACGCATCCTTACGCGGTGATTTCCTACGACTACTGGACGCGCCGATTCGCGCGGGATCCAAGCGTGATCGGCAAGCATTTTCGAACGGGGATCCACGAGCTTGAAATTATCGGCGTGGCGCCGCAGGGCTTTACCGGAACTGAGCCAGGCACGTTCACAGATATCTTCGTTCCTAACATGATGAACGTCCCGATCGTCAATCGGGTGTCCAATTCGTACCGCATCTGGGCAGTCCTGAAGCCTTCCGCCAACGTTGCCGTCGTCGCCGAACGTTTAAGAGCGGTGTTGCACTCCTACCGCGAAGAGGTTGTGAAGACGTGGCCCGCGATCCGCCAGCGGCAGGAAAGAGATTCGTTCGTCGATTCGTTCGTTGCGCTCGAACCGGCTTCGGGCGGCAGATCGCGCATCCAGCATAGCTACGAGCGCTCCCTGATGATCATTGCCGTTCTTGTCGGCCTGGTCCTGTTGATCGCCTGCGTCAACGTGGCGAACCTCATGACGGCGCAAGCTGTGGCGCGTGCCCGCGAGATGGCGCTGCGCGTCTCGATCGGCGCCGGGCGCGGACGCCTGGTGCAGCTCGTCCTCATCGAAAGTGCGTTGATCGGCGTAGCTGCCGCGGCGCTCGGGTTGCCGTTCTCTTACTGGGCTTCAAGCCTCATCATCGAGCGAATCAGCACGCCCGACTTGCCCGTCCGTCTTGCGCTCCTCGCCGACTGGCGCGTCATTGTGTTCTTCGCCGCGCTAACCTTGGGCGTCACGCTCCTGTTTGGACTCGCACCCGCCGTCCGCGCGTCGTCTACGCGGCCTTCCTTCGCCCTAAAAGGCGACGATAATCCGCGCGCGCATCGCCGGCTGAGGAGCGGTCTGATCATCGCCCAGGCCGCGTTCTGTGCATTTGTCCTCTTTACCGCCGGTCTGTTCATCGCCACGTTTCAGCGGATGGCCAATCAGCCCACCGGCTTTTCACCCGCGGGTCTGGTAACGCTCGAATCCGAAAGTAGCGCACCTCTGCCGGCCGACGTTTGGTATCGAGTGGCGCTGCGATTGGGCTCAGTTCCGGGAGCTGAGTCCGCGGCGATGGCGGAGTATGCATTGATGAGCTTTAACGCGCAAGTTGGGTACGTCTGGGCCAACGGTCACGTGCCCGATGGAACCTGGGCCAACA
>JASIGB010000122.1:0-2752 GCA_030045355.1 Bryobacteraceae bacterium | reverse complement strand
TGGACGCGGAGCGTGGCGATCAGCAGCGCTTCCTCCCACTGCAACGCGCACAGGCCCGCTTCGGGTATCGTGAGGCCCGAGGATGCGCTCGCGCGGCGGCGGACGGGAGACGCAGGGGCGCGTTTTGGCGCCGGAGACGGCTCCGCTTCGGCTTCGAATCCGGCCGCGGGCGCGCTCCCGCGGGTGATTTTAATGTCGACGGAAAGCGGCGGCTGGGCGGGCGGTCGGACGGCGCGCGCGCGCTCCTCCAACTCGCGGTAACGAGCCTGCAAAGCTCTGACCACCTTGGGATCGAACGCCGTGCCCGCTTCAGAAACCACCCGCGCCATAGCCTCGTCGAGCGGCAGTGCGCGGCGATACTGCCGATCCGAGGCCAGGGCGTCCAGGCAGTCCACGGCGGAAAGAATGCGCGCTCCGATGGGAATCTCTTCGCCGCGCAATCCGTACGGATAGCCGCTGCCATCCCATTTTTCATGATGCGAGCGGACGATGGGAACCACCGGGTAGGGAAATTCCACGCGCTCCAGAATTTCGGCCCCCACCACCGGGTGCACCTTCATCTTCTCGAACTCCGAGCGCGTCAGCTTGCCGGGCTTCGAAATGATGGATTCGGGCACCGCCAGTTTGCCGATATCGTGCAGCACGGCCGCGGCCGTCAGGGCCTCCAGTTCCATGTCCGACAGACCCAGGTCCTTGCCGATCTCGACGGCATAAAGTTGCACGCGCTGCAGGTGATCGTGCGTGGTGTGATCCTTGGCGTCGATAGCCAGCGCCAGCGCCTCAATGGTGCGCAGATGCAGCCCGTTCATGGCCTGCATGTGGGCGCGCTCCCGCTCCATCTGGCGCACCTGCGTCCCGTTGGAGCGGTGCATCAGGTACACCAGCGGCAGGCAAATCACGGGGAACTCCCACTGCACGCCCGGCGGCAGGGTTCCGACCACCCACGCCATGGAAGCGCCGGCAACGTAGTATGGCACCAGCCAGCGCTGTCCGGTCCAGACCTTGAGAATGGACTGCCTGGCGGTGAGTCCGATGATGGTGGAGATGGGGAACGTGTTGGCGCAGTAAAACGTGACCGCCAGGATGGCGAAGCTGACCGGCTCCAAGAAATGGCGGTGCGAATACTCGAAAACGCGCGCCGCGATGAACACCGACGTGACGAACACGGCGATGCTGAACGCGGTCTGTATGAGCTTGGGGCGGGCCGAAGTGCGCCAGGTGGATTGCACCAACATGGCCAGCGCCGCCACGGCGAGCGACTCCGGAAGGCTCAGGTTGGCGATGCCGATCAGGATGAATAGAGCGCTGCCGGAGATGGTGCCGCGAACGCCCGGCAGCCGCAGCTTCAGCGTGGATCCGAAGACCGCGGCCAGAGCGAACGATACCAGGCGCAGCGCGTCCCCCGAGCGCCAATTCGTCGCCGCCCATACCAGCACGGCCAGACCGAAGGCGATGTGCCCAGCGAGCCAACCCTGGGTCAGCAAGTGGCGGATGAGCTGGGATCGCCTGGCCGGCATTGAGCTCCTTACGGCTCTCCTTGCGTGTCGGTGCCCCAGGCCATCCCGGTGCCCCAGGCCATGCCGGTGCCCCAACTGCCACTGGTGCCCCAGGCCATACCCGTGCCCCAGGCCATGCCTTGGCCCCAGGAACCGCTGCCGTTCCAGATTTCCGTTGAACCGCCTGCCGGAACGAGAATCGACGGGCCCCAAACCACGGGGGCGAGCCAGGTTGACGAAGTAAACCAGGCTTCGCTGAGATTGGGCACCAGGAAGGCGGCGGCGAGCAGCGAATTGTAGACCACTTGCGGCGATTGCGCGGAGCTGGACAACGGATCGTAGTCGGAAAGCGCGGAGGCTACGTCGATATAGCCGGCGCCCACGGTGAACATGTCGTAATAATCCGTGTAGGTCTCGCCGGTCGTTGGATCGGTGGCCGTGCTCATCACGGGGAAAGTCTTCGACGCGGTCTTCATCAGGCGCGCCTTGACCAGATCCGGCGTCAGGCTGGGCTCTTTCTGGAGCATCAGCGCGACGGCGCCCGAAACCACGGGTGTCGCCATGCTGGTACCGCTCAGATTGAAATAGAGCGGCGTGCCCGAAACCGGCGCGGTGGTGTAGCCGGAGGCCGGAAGGATGTTCCCGGGGTACTCGTTGACCAAGGTGGATCCCGGAGCGAGCAGGGAATCCACCAGGTTGCCGGGCGCCACAACGTCGGGCTTGGAAATCATGTCGAACGCGGTCGGGCCGCGCGAGCTGTAGCTGGCGATACGGTCATCGCTGGTCGGCATGGTGTTTTCGGTCTTCATTGCGCCGACGGTGATGGCGTGCGGGGCCGAGCCGGGCGAAAGAATGGTGCCGTATCCGTAGCGGCCTTCGTTGCCGGCGGCCACTACCACGACGATCCCGGCCTTCCAAGCGGCTTCGACGGCCTGGCAGAGCGGATCGAGCGAGCAGCCCTCGTAAATCGGCCGCCCCAGCGAAAGATTGATCACGCGAATGTTGTACTGGTTCTTGAGCTGAACGGCTTCTTGGATGGCCGCGATCACCACGCTGTCGTTGCTCATTCCGTTCTCGTCCAGCACGCGCAGGTCGACAAGATTGGCGTTAGGCGCGATGCCCTTGAACGTGCGGAACGCGCCCGGGCCGTCCGAGGAACTCCCGTTGCCCGCGACGATCCCGGCCACGTGCGTGCCGTGTCCGAAATCGTCAGCGAGCACTCCCCCGATGAAACTCTGCCGGTAAACCACGCGGCT
>JASIGB010000121.1:0-4227 GCA_030045355.1 Bryobacteraceae bacterium | reverse complement strand
GGCAGCACTTCTTCAAGCGCTCCTGAATTTCGCGGAGGCGCTGCGGTGGGAGCGTGACGTGACTGGAATGCTCGGTGTGCTCCACGGAGCCTTCGATCGCCTGCTCCACAGTGGGGTCCAGGAAATACGCGGAAAGGTCTCCCGAGGGCTCGAGTAGTGGCTTTACTACCTGACGGCGGATAGCCTGCCGGACATATTCGGTAAGGAGCACGGTATTTTTCGTAATCGGGGCAGCTTCACCCAGCGCCTCAAGAATACTCACCGCGTCGCGAATCGAAACCCTTTCCCGCAAGAGGTTCTGAAAAACTTTCTGCACGGTGGCCAGAGGAAGCAATTTGGGCACCAAATCTTCCACCACTTTGGAATTTTCTTCGTTTACCCGGTCTAGGACCTTCTTGGCTTCCTGGCGGGAGAACAACTCGTGCGCGTAGCGGCGCACGGTTTCCCCAAAATGCGTTCCGATAACGCTTATGGTGTCCACTACGGTATAGCCGGCGCGCCGTGCCTCCTCGGCGCGCTCAGGCGAGATCCACACTGCGGAAATTCCGAAGGCCGGCTCGCGTGTAGGAATCCCGGTGATTTTCGGGGTGCCGGAATCGGGAGCGGAATCCGTGGAGGATTGCAGAGCCAATTCGCAGCCCTGGATCAATTCATAGCGGGAAACCTCTACCCCTTTCACAGATAATACGTACTCGCGCGCCTTGAGTGTCAAGTTGTCGGCGACGCGCACGGGCGGCAGGATGAACCCGAGCTCGCTGGCAAGCTGGCGGCGGATGCTGGAAATACGCTTGAGCAGCGGCGAATTTTGGCCGCCTTCCACCAGGTTGATCAGGCCGAGGCCGACCTCTACGGCCAGGGGCTCAACGCGCAGAAGAGACTCCAGATTTTCACGCGGTGGGGCAGCCGGCGGAGGCTTCACCTTTTCGGCTGTGACAGCTTTTTGCCGCAAACGCCAAGCCAAGGCGGCGACGCCTGTGCCGAGCACCAGGAATGGAATCTTGGGCAGCCCGGGGAAGGCGGCCATGGCGACGAGCACTCCTGCGGCCAGGAACAGGGGTTGCGGGTTTCCAAAGACCTGCTTCTGGAGATCGAGTCCCAAATTGGTTTCCGAGCTGGCCCGCGTGACAATCAAGCCTCCCGAGATGGAAATCATGAGCGCCGGAATGACCGTCACCAGGCCGTCGCCGATGGTGAGGACGGTGTAAGTCTCCAGCGCGCGCCCCAGATCGAGCCCGTGTTGCAGAACGCCGATGAGGAAGCCGGCCAGAATATTGATGGCGGTAATGATAATGGAGGCCACGGCATCGCGCTGGGTAAAGCGCGAGGCGCCGTCCATGGCGCCGTAGAATTCGGCTTCGCTGGCCAGCATTTTGCGGCGCGCCCGCGCTTCGGCTTCGTCGATCAACCCGGAATTCAGGTCCGAGTCGATGGACATCTGCTTGCCCGGCATGGCATCCAGCGTGAAGCGGGCGGTTACCTCGGAGATGCGCACCGCGCCGTGGTTGATGACGACGTATTGGATCGCGATGAGCACCAGGAAGATCACCACTCCGATCACGTAGTTCCCGCCCACGACAAACGCCCCGAAGGCCTGGATCACTTCCCCGGCGGCCGCGGTGCCGGTGTTTCCGTTGAGCAGGATCAAGCGCGCCGAGGAGATGTTCAATGCCAGACGGAACAGCGTCATCAACAGCAGAGTAGTGGGAAAGACGCTGAACTCGACCGGTTTGGTGATGTAGAGCGAGACCAACAGAACCGTCACCGAGAGGGTGATATTGGCGCTAATTAAGATGTCGAGCAGAAACGGCGGCATGGGCGCGATCATCGCCAACACAATGCCCAATACCGCCGCCGGGATCGCAAACTGGCGCCAGTTAGCGCCCAGGCGCGCGGCGCTCGCGGGCGGCGTGGCGGGCCTAGATGCGGACGAAGCAGGAGCCGGAGCAGGGGCGCGCGCGGCGGGTTTCGGAGCCAAACGAACTTTGGGTGTCTTGGGTGTCACGCCCGATTCCTTGGAATGAGTCCCGGTTCGGTCATCGGTTCGCCCGGGGGCTGGTCCTCGGATCGGGCTGGGAATTCGCCTTCCCCGGGTGCATCAGTTTGTAAATGTAAGCCAGCACCTCGGCGACGGCGCGGTAGAGGTGCGGCGGAATCTCCTGGCCGACATCGGCGGATCCATAGAGCGCCTGCGCCAGCGGCGGATTTTCCACGATGGGGACTTGGTGATCGAGTGCGATCTGCCGGATGCGGCGCGCCAGGTAATTCTTGCCTTTGGCCAGCACGCGCGGGGCTGGCATGGATTCCATTTCGTACCGGATCGCCACCGCATAATGCGTGGGATTGACGATGACCGCGGTAGCCTGGGGGATCTCCCGCATCATGTTGCGCCGCGCCAGATCGCGCTGGATGCGCCGCACCCTTTGTCTGGTTTGTGGATTGCCCTCCGTCTCCTTGAGCTCGTCGCGGACCTCCAGCTTGGTCATGCGCAGCGCTTGGCGATGCCGGCGGTAGACGCGGACGAAATCAAGAATGCCGATGGCACTGAACAACACGGCCGCCTTCCATAAGAAATCGCGGAACGAGCCGGCGACGACCACCAGCGCCGGAGCGAGTTCCTGGCGCGCCAGAGCGGCGTAAGCGGCCAGATTCCCGCCGGCGATTTTGTAGACCGCCAGCGCGAGCAACGGCAGGAACAGGATGGCCTCGGCAAACATAGCGGCGTTCTGCCGGGGGACGTTGCGCAGTTTCTCGAGCGGGTTGAGACGCTTGGGATCCGGCGCCAGATTATGCAGCGAGAAGCCCAGGCGCGACCCGGCGAGTTGAACGGCCAGCGCAGCGCCCGCGAGCGCGAGCCCCATCCCGAGCAGCGGCTCGAACACCAGCACGAGCAAATGGCCGTAAATTCGGACCACCGCCCGGGGCGTGAGCGCCAGTTGAAAAGCCGCCGGAAGCAGATTGCGGAGCATGCTGCGCAGGCGCTCCAGGAATGCGCCCCCCGTTGCGATCAGCAATAGGACAAAGGTGAGGAATTGCGCCGCGGCCACTAATTCGCGGCTGGCGGGAAATTGTCCCTCGCGGCGGCTCTTCTGCAGTTTTCGTTTAGTCGGCTTTTCAGTACGCTGATCCTGATCTGGCATTTACGTTTGGCCCGTGAGGCGCTCGTTCGCTTGTTTTGGGAATGGGTGTTCCGGGCTAAGACGGCGCGTAGAGCGCCTGGTTCAACGCGGCGAACGTCACAGCGCCCGAGCGCTCGAAAATCCCCGGATAGGCCGCCAGCACGACAGCCAGAAACAGAAGGGCGGCGAGCATTTTGACGGAAAACGACAGTGACAGCAGCTGCAGCTGCGCATGCAGGCGGCCGAGCAGCGCGAATGCGATGTCCATCAGCACCAGTAGCGCGAGCACCGGAAGCGCCAGGCGCAGGCCGGAAGCAAAAATATTGGCGCCCAGCCTGAGGATGGTTTCGATCACGGCTGGGTCCCGGGCGAGCGCAAATCCCGGCGAGGATTCCAGACTCCCGGCCAGCGCGCGAAGCACCTGGCGGTCAAATCCGAAGGCGAAGAACAGCAGGCCGGCCAGCAGCTGCGCCATCATTTGGAGCGTGGTGGTGTCAGCTTGGGTCGTCGGATCGACCGTCGAAGCGTAGGAATACCCGGCTTGCAAGCCCACGGTTTGGGCCGCCATTTGGATGCCCTCCAGTAGGAAGCTGACGACCAGCCCGACCGTTACGCCCCAGCATGTTTCAAGCGCGATCGCCCCCACCAGGCGCCCGGCCGCCAGGGGGGCGCCATCTTCAAGCGGCAGAGCCGGCCAAGTGGGAAACAAAGCGAGTGTCAACGCCACGGCCAAAATCACGCGGCTCACATCCGGTCCCGCCGAAAAGCCGGGGATCGGCACAAAAGCGATGACGCCCGACACCCGGGCGAGCGCGAGCAGGAACGCATAAAGCGTGGCGAGCGGCAGGATCAGTTCAGCGTGCATAGCGGCCAAAATCGCCCAAGAGTGCGATGGTGTAGGCGATCAGGTGAGCGGTCATCCAGGGCAGCATGAGCAACACGGCCACCAGGAACGCCGTGAGGCGCGGAACGGCTCCGAAGCTCGCATCCTGGATCGAAGTCAGCACCTGCAGCAGGCTCACCGCGATTCCGACGGCGAACCCAATACCCAGCAGCGGAAGACTGAGCCAAAACGTCTCCATCAGGGTTTGGCGGAAGACGTGAATCGCCA
>JASIGB010000120.1:0-4337 GCA_030045355.1 Bryobacteraceae bacterium | reverse complement strand
CGCCGAGCGGGAGAATCGCGAGCACAGCCAGACGGGGCAACTTTGTCATGAAGACCTCTCTGCTGACAGTACGAGGGTAGCACGGGGAAGGTTCCCTGCCACCGCAGGGAACCTGCGGGGGATCGGCTCGGCCTACGGCCTCCCCTCCGGGGTTGGCAGGAGGCTCGGCGCCGCCTGCGGCGTTGCCTCCGCTGTTGACGATTGGTCGAGCAGGCACGGTTTCGACGGTTCGGCCTTGCGGCTTCGCACGGCGGCTGGTTATTGGCTGCCCAGGAACGCCACTGGGTCCACGGAGGCGGCGCGGCGGGAGGGTAGATAGCAGGCGGCGCATGCGGCTGCCAGCAAAAGCAGGCAGACGGCGGTGAGGGCCGCGTAGTCCAGGGCCGGGACGCCGAAGAGGATGCTTTGCATGGCGCGCGCCGCAAAGTACGCGCCGATCAGTCCCAAGGCCAGACCGGCGGCCGCCAGAGCGGCGCCCTCTTTCATCAGCATCGCCAGCACCTGCCCGCGCGTAGCGCCCAATGCCATGCGTAAGGCAATTTCGCGGTATCGCTGGTTCACGGAGAGCGCCATGACGCCGTAGATGCCCACCGTTGCGAGCAGGAGCGCAACGGCGGCAAAACTGGCGAACAGGATGGTTGTAAAGCGATCGTTGGCCAGCACCTCGTCGTGGACCTGTTGCATGGTGCGCGATCGATCGAACGCTGCTTCCGGGTCGATGGCGTGAACGGCGCGTTCGACGGTCTTGATCATCGCCGCGGGATCGCCGGCGGTTCGAACCGCGACACCGGAGATGGGGTACGCCTGCTGCCAGAACGGCGTGTCGATCTCGGAATTGTCTTCGCGAGAGCCTCGGCTCTTCACGGTGTGAAACACGCCCACGATCCGCCATTCGGCCAGTGGGCGCCTCTCGTCGCCCTGAACCACCTGTTCCATGACGACGCGCTGGCCGATCGGGTCCGCGCCCTTTAGAAACCTGGCGACGAAGGTCTCGTTCACCATCGCAACCTTCGGGCTGGATGCATTATCGGCGTCGGTAAACCCGCGCCCGCGGACGATCCGAATTCCGAATGTTTGGAAATAATCGGGTGTGACCATCGCCAGGTCGGCATTGGGACGCAGCGACGCATTGGCGTAGGCCGGTTGGCCGGCAATGGAGAAAGGCTGGTCGACATGGAAAATATCGAGCGGCAAATAACTCACCGCGCACGCCTGCGAGACCCCGGGGACCTCCCGGATCACTTCCAGAACCCGGGCGTAGTAGGTATTGACCTTGGCTTGAGTGGGCGCCTGCATGAGCGGCACCGAGTCGAGATAGAAGCCGAAAAGGTGATCGGTACGCACGCCGAGATCCACGTGAGTGAGATTCCAAAAGCTGTGGATGGCAAGCCCTGCGGCGGCGAGCAGCGCCAGGCTGACGGCGAATTCTCCCACGATGAGCGCGCGGCGCAGCCGCTGGGGTCCTCTGCCGATTCCAGCGCGCCCTCCTTCCTTCAGCGCCCCGGCCGGATCCACGCGGGAGGCATACCATGCGGGCGCGCAGCCGAAGATCACGCCCGCGAGCGCGGCGACGGCCAGCATCGCGAGCAGCACGGGAACGTTCAGCCGCGGGTCGGCTTCGGCGGGCAAGGTATCGGGCGGCATGGCTGCCACTAAGGCCCGCAGCATGACCATCCCGGCAGCCACTCCGATTGCGCCGGCCAGGATGGCGAAAGCCAGACTCTCGGTGAGAAACTGCGCGAAAATCGCGCGCGGACGGGCGCCCAGCGCGCCGCGGATCGCCACTTCGCGCTGCCGGGCGATTCCATGTGCCAGAAGCAGATTGGCTACGTTGAGACAACCGATCAGCAGCAGGAATCCGACTGCGCCGAGCAGCAGCCACAGGGCCGCTTTCGTGTTCGCGGCGAGAAAGTCGTTCTGATACGGCTCGACCATCGCACCCCAACCCGTGTTGCTCTTCGGATATTGTTTCGCTAGGCGCGCCGCGATGCCATCCATCTCCGCCTGCGCCTGCCGGATGGTGACGCCAGGTTTCATACGCGCGACTGCCAGCCAGTAGCGCGAATCATGGTTGTCGATTTGCTCCGGTTTGAAGGCCAGCGGCACGATCAGTTGCCAGCCGAATCGATCCATCGCGCCCGGCGCCGTCACACCGACGACAGTGTAAGTCTCGCCGTTGATCCGCATCGTCTGTCCGATCGCCTTCGGATTCGCGCCCAGGCGCTGCCACAGCTTATGCGTGAGAATCACGACGTGGTTTCCGCCCAGCTCGCCGTCTTCGCGCCGGAAATCGCGGCCGAGCATGAGTGGATAGCCCAACATTTTCAGATAGCCCGGCGTGGCGTCCATTCCGTCCAGAAATTCGGGCGTGTCTTGAGTTGCGATGTTGAAGTTGTCTTCGCTGACATAGTTCAAGTCCTCAAACAGCGTGCTCTGCCGCTTCCATTGGAGGAAATCGCCGGGAGAGACGCCGTTGCGAAGTCCTTGCGCCCGGGACCAGATGATGACCAACTGGCGGGGCTGGGGATAAGGCAGGGGCGCGAGCAGCGTCGCATACGCTGCCGTAAAGATCGCCGTGTTGGCGCCGATCGCGAGGGCGATGGTGAGTACGATCGTGCAGGCGAGCCCCGGATTTGCGCGCAGCGCGCGAAGGGCGTAGCGCAGATTCTGCGTAAGGCGCGCCAGCATATCGGGACTTGTTCGATGGTACATGGCGCGGGAACCTGCTGGGGGATCGGCTCGGCCCGCGGCCTCGCCTCCGGGATTGGGGGTTGGCGAGCCAGGCACGCGCTACGTGGTTTGGGCCGGGTGCAGCTAACATCGGTCGCGGTGCCTGAGGATGACACGGAAAGCTGGCGGCAATATCGGAAGACGCGGAACGTATTTTGGGGCCTCGTCATCGGATATGTTCCGATCGTGGGTTCCGTCGCCCTTCTGTCCATTGGGACGTTTCGACGCACTTCACCCGCATTTGGCTTGGCATGGCTGGGCGTCTTCATGCGTACTTGGCGGATGGCGCAGGTACGATCGGATCGCTGATTCCCGATTGACTCAAATAACCGGCACTGTGCCTGTCAGGCCAATCGCCAATCCCGGAGGCGAGGCCAGAGGCCGAGCCGAACTATACCGGCACTTGTTCGGTGATCTGGATGCCGTAGGCGTCCAGGCCGACGATCTTGCGCGGATGATTGGTCAGCAGGCGGATGGTGCGCAGGCCGAGGTCGGAGAGGATTTGCGCGCCAAGGCCGCTTTCGTGCTGCGATTGCGGCTGGCCGTGGGCGCCAGGCACGGGGATCCGCGCGTGATTGCGAAACCCGGGGCCGGTCTGGTGCAGGTACACCAGCACGCCCGCGCCTTCCTCGGCGATGCGCTCCATCGACCGGCGAATGAGGGAGTGGCATTCGCAATCCACCGAGCCGAAGACGTCGCCGTAAATGCAGTGCGAGTGCATGCGCACCAGCACGTCGCGCCGGCCGTCGATCTCGCCGTGCACCAGCGCCAGGTGACGTTCGGGCAGGATGCTGCTGGCATACACGATGGTCTTGAAGTCGCCGAATTCGGTGCGCAGGCAGCCTTCCGATTGCCGCCGCACGAAGCGCTCGGTCTGGAGCCGGTAGCGGATCAGGTCGGCCACGGAAATCATGCGGAGGTCGTGGCGGCGGGCGAACTCGGCGAGCTGCGGCACGCGCGCCATGGAGCCGTCGTCGTTCATGATTTCGCAGATCACGCCGCCCTGCCGAAGCCCGGCGAGGCGCGCCAGATCGACGGCCGCTTCGGTTTGCCCGGCGCGAACCAGCACACCGCCTTCACGCGCCCGGAGCGGAAACACATGACCGGGACGAGCGAGATCGCGCGAGGTGCTGGCCGGGTCGATGGCGACGCGGATGGTATGCGCCCGATCGGCCGCGGAAATTCCGGTGGTGACGCCTTCGGCGGCTTCGACGGATTCGCAGAACGCGGTCCCGAAGCGCGAGGTGTTGCGCGACGACATGGGCGCCAGTTGCAGCGCGTCGCAAATTTCGGGGCTGAGCGAAAGGCAGATCAGCCCGCGCGCGTTACGCGCCATGAAGTTGATAATCTCGGGCGTGACTTTTTCGGCCGCCACCGTGAGGTCGCCTTCGTTTTCGCGATCCTCGTCATCGACGATGATGAGCATGTGGCCGGCGCGAAAATCTTCGATCGCTTCGGGGATGGAAGCAAAGGGCATGGGCTAAATTTTAGGATAGCGCGGGGTGGCGCGGCCTGCGCCGCGCGGGGCTGGGGATTGGGGATCAGGGGTTGAGGCCCAGCTTTGCGTCTAACTCGGCGGTGATGCGAGGAAGAGTAGAGGGATTGTT
>JASIGB010000119.1:0-4414 GCA_030045355.1 Bryobacteraceae bacterium | reverse complement strand
TTGCCTTACTAAGAGGAGGAAGTATGTCTACGCTGTTTTCTCGCGGTATCTGTGCCGCGATCGTTTTAGCTTTGCCCATCGCTGCGCTGGCTGTCAGCGGCACGGGCGTAGTGATTGCTTCGGGCTCCAACTTTAGCCTGGATACGGGGACGGTCAGCTCTCCGGGGGACTTCTCGTGGAACGGAACCTCCGGCATCGTCACCCCGCAAGGGTCGGCGACGGCAATCGATTTGACCGCCTTCGGACTTCCGGGCGGGCTGTCGGAGTATCAGTCTCTGACGGCCAGCGGCTCGGCCTTGATCGCGGAGTTTTCCGATTTTAGTGAGCTGCTGACCGGGGCTGTGATCACTCCCAGTGTCAACGACATACTGATCTTCAAAACCAATGCCGGCAATTACTCGGCGGTTCTGGTAACGGCGATCGCCAGCGGCGGCTCCGTTACAATTGACTTCGATACTGTCTCACCGAGCGGCGGGGGCGGCGGCGGGACCACTAC
Source organism: Bryobacteraceae bacterium (assembly GCA_030045355.1). Lineage (GTDB taxonomy): Bacteria > Acidobacteriota > Terriglobia > Bryobacterales > Bryobacteraceae > Palsa-89. The sequence continues at coordinate 3,918 of JASIGB010000119.1, read as the reverse complement.
TTCCAACGGCCCCACCATCACCGGCGTGGTCAATAACTATAGCTACATCCCGGCCGGGTTCCCCAATGGCGGCATCGCACCGGGGACCATTATGGTAATTTTCGGCAGCAAGATGTCGCAGTCGCCACCAAGTGTCTCGCTGAATTCAAGCGCGGCGCCGGGACTTCCGAAGACGTGGGAAGGCGCGACGCTATCGGTGACGGTCGGGAGCACCACGGTGACGCCCGCCATCTATTACGCCACTCCGGGCCAGATTGCGGCCGTGCTACCTTCCGGCACGCCAACCGGCACAGCGAGCATCACCGTCAGTTACAACAACCAAACCAGTAATTCGTTCCAGTTCCAGGTGGTGCCGTATGCGCTTGGAATCAATACCTACTTCGGCAGCGGGTCGGGCCTGCTGCTGGCGCTGCCCAACGGCTCGGCCTCGCTGATCAACTACACAAATTCGGCCAAGCCTGGCGAGATTATTGTCTTCTACGGCTCGGGACTGGGCGCCGATACGGCCGACAGCGATACAACGTTCACCAGCTCTCCGCACGCGTTGAGCACGCCGCTACAGATCTACTTCGGCGGCGTCGCGGGCAAGGTCCTGTATTCCGGTTCCTCCGGCTATCCCGGCTACGACCAGATCGACGTGCAGATTCCCGAGGATGCGCCGACGGATTGCTACGTGGGCGTGGTGGGAGTCACGGGAAGCGGCAGCAATGCCACGACGTCCAACTTCGGATCGCTGCCCATCAGCGCCAGCGGCGGCCAATGCACCAGCGCGCTGCTCGGGACAACGGGCGAAACCATCAGCACGCTGAGCGGTCAAGGCACTGTGACGGATGGCAGCGTGTTTGTCGGCCAGCTTGTCGGCCCGGCAATTCCGCCGGCAACCGGCACCCAGACCACCAACTTCGCCGAGGCCGATTTCACTCAAAGGACGGGCGCAACCTACTCAACGTCCAGCGGTACGGCGTACTCCATTGGAAGCTGTTACGTCAGCGAGGTTGTTTCGAGCACCAGCGTTGGAACGGTCACTACCACGGGATTGGATGCCGGCACCATCAGCCTGGCCGGGCCCGAGGGCACTTATCCGGTCCCGAAGCTTACCCTCGGGTCGACCTTCAGCGGACTTTATGAGGCGTCGCTTCCCGCCAACGCCATTCCCTCAACCGGCGGCACGTTCACGTTTACCGGATCGGGCGGATCTCAGGTGGGACCGTTTACCGCCAAGGTCGTTCTTCCGAATCCCATTCTCCAGTGGACCAACCAGGGCGCCGCGGCCACCATCACTCGCACGCAGGGCGTGACGGTGGACTGGACCGGCGGCGGTCCCGGAACCTATGTGATTATTTCGGGCGATTCCTTGGACCTCAGCGCCGGGATCAGCGGAAACTTCACGTGTCTGGCGAACCAAAGTGCCGGAACGTTTACGGTCCCGAGCTACGTCACTTTGACCCTGCCGCCCGGAACGGGGTCGTTGAGCGTCGAAAATGCCGCCAGCTTTGGGACGTTCACCGCGACCGGCTTGGATTACGGCGTCACGTTCGGCTTCACGGGCGTATCGGTCAACAGCACCTATCAGTAGGCCGACCCCTTTTGAATCGGGCCGGGGCCCAGACATGGAAGCTGGACCCGCGGCCCTTTCCTTTCTGGACAGTAACGAGACCCGCGATCTGTGCTAGACTATGAAAGACAAAAAAGAGATTAAGTTAAGACGAGGAGTATCGATTCGAGAATGGCCCTGGAAACCGATTCCAAGAAGCAAGTAATCACCACGTACCGAGTTCACAAGACGGATACCGGTTCTCCAGAAGTTCAGGTCGCGATTCTGAGCCAGCGCATTTTGCAGCTCCAGGATCATTTCAAGACGCACCGCAAAGATCATCATTCCCGCCGGGGATTGTTGTCGATGGTCGCGCGGCGGCGCCGCCTTCTGAAGTACCTGAAGAGCCGTAACCCGGAAAGGTACAAGAACCTGATTTCCAGCCTGGGCATCCGTCGTTAGGCGCCCGGGTTATCAGGCCAACCGCCCCGGTGGGCGGTTTCCCCCAAGCATCATCACTCCAAAGTCTCCTCTTAATCGAAACAGAATGGGCGTTAAGCGCCCTCTGGATTAAAAGGAATTTCAGCATGCTACATACCGTAGAGATTGACCTGGATGGTCAAAAAATTACCCTGGAGACAGGTAAGATCGCGAAGCAGGCCAATGGCGCCGTCGTGATCCGCTCCGGGGACACTGTTGTTTTAGTATCCGCTTGCGCGGCAGAGGAGCCCAAACCGGGCCAGGGATTTTTCCCGCTCACCGTAGATTATCGAGAGTACACTTACGCCGCGGGCAAGTTCCCCGGCGGCTTCATCAAGCGCGAGGGACGGCCTTCGGAGAAGGAAATCCTGACCAGCCGCTTGATCGACCGGCCCATCCGGCCGCTGTTCCCGGAAGGCTTCATGAACGAGACGCAGGTGATCGCCATGGTGCTGTCGGCCGATCCGGAGCGCGACCCGAGCACGCTCGCGATCGTCGGTGCCGGCGCGGCGCTGGCGATTTCCGACGTTCCGTTCCACCACGTCCTGGGCGGCGTGCGGGTCGGATCGGTGCAGGGTAAACTGCTGGCGAACCCGAGCTACGACCAGACGCGCGAGTCCAAGGTCAATATCGTGGTGGCGGGCACCGAGGAAGGCATCGTGATGGTGGAGGCGGGCGCGCAGCACGCCACCGAAGAGGAAGTGCTGGAGGCCATCGAGTACGGGCACACCTGCTGCAAGAAAATCGCGGCCGGAATCAAGGAGCTGGTGGCCAAGACCGGCAAGAAGAAGTGGGAAGTTGCGCCGCCCGGGGTTAACAAAGAGCTGTACGGGAAGATCGAGAAGCAGATCCGCACGGAACTCACCGACGCGCTCGATACCAAGAAGTATCCCAAGCTCGAAAGCTATCATCGCGTCCACGAAGCCAAAAAGAAAGTGGTGGAAGCGCTCGCCGAAGAAGAGCGCGAGGAAGCTGGCGATCTGTTCGACATGCTCAAGGAGCGCATCTTCCGGGATGAAATGCTGAAGGCGCGGCGCCGGCCCGACGGCCGAGCGTTCGACGAAATCCGGCGCCTGGATTGCGAGGTGGGCGTTCTGCCGCGCACGCACGGTTCGGCGCTGTTCACGCGCGGGGAGACGCAGGCGCTGGTCACGGTCACGTTGGGCACCAAGGACGACGAACAGCGCATCGAGATGTTCGACCTGGCCGAGACATCCAAGCGCTTCATGCTGCATTACAACTTCCCGCCGTTCAGCGTGGGGGAAGTGGGATTCATGCGCGGGCCGGGTCGCCGCGAAGTGGGGCACGGCGCTCTGGCCGAACGCTCGCTCTCGGCGGTCATTCCCGACGAGAAGAAATTCCCCTACACGCTGCGCGTGGTGAGCGACATTCTGGAATCGAACGGGTCGAGCTCCATGGCCAGCGTCTGCGGCGGCACTCTGGCGCTGATGGACGCGGGCGTTCCGATCGGCGAACCGGTGGCGGGCATCGCCATGGGTCTGGTGATGGAAGGCAAGGATTACGCGATCCTGACCGACATCGCGGGCGCCGAGGATCATTACGGCGACATGGATTTCAAAGTGGCCGGATCGCGCAAGGGCATAACCGGCCTGCAGATGGATATCAAGGTTCCCAACGTCACCACCAAGATCATGAAGGAAGCGCTGGCGCAAGCCAAAGGCGCCCGCATGTTCATCCTGGACAAAATGGTCGCTACCATCGCGGCTCCGCGCGGTGAAATGTCGCAATATGCGCCACGCATTTACACGCTTACGATCCCGACCGACAAGATTCGCGATCTCATCGGGCCGGGCGGCAAGATGATCCGCAGCATCGTTGATGAAACCGGCGTCAAAATCGATGTCGAAGACGACGGCTCGGTCAAGATCTTCGCTTCCGACGGC
>JASIGB010000118.1:0-3602 GCA_030045355.1 Bryobacteraceae bacterium | reverse complement strand
GGATCCATGCGCGCGTGGCAACTGGCGCAAGCGGGATTGGCCCGGTGCATTTCCAGCATTTGCCGGACGGATAACGGCTTGCCATCCTTGTTGCTCGATTCGAGCGAAGGCACGTTGGGCGGAGGCGCGGGCGGAGGCGCATTGAGAATATTTTCGAGGATCCACTTGCCGCGGATCGTCGGCGACGTGCGCGTGGTGTAGGACGTCACGGCCAGGACGCTGGCCTTGCCGAGCAATCCGAAGCGGTTCTCGTCGGTGAGAATGACGCGGCGGAAATGGCTGCCGTAGATGCCGGAAATTCCGTAGTGGCGCGCGAGCTGTTCGTTGAGGAAGGTTTCGTTGGAGGTCAACAGGTCGCCGACCGGGTTGTTCTCCTGCAACTGAGCGTTCAGGAACATCTGGGTCTCGGTGACGAACGCCGAGCGCAGGTTGTCGTCGAAGAACGGGAACTTGGTGCCGTCGGGGTTGAGCAGCCAGACGTTGCGGGTTTCGAGCCAATCGGAGAAGAAATTGTCGACCAGGGACTTGCGGGCGCGCGGATCGGCGAACATGCGCGCCACCTGCTGTTCGATGACCGCGGGCTCGTGCAGTTTGTTGCGCACGGCGAGATCGAGCAGCGTGTCGTCGGGAATGCTGCCCCAGAGGAAGAACGAAAGGCGCGAAGCGAGCTCGACGTCGGAAATGCGGTACGGGGAGCCGGCCGCGACGCCCGCGGGATCGGCTTCAATGCGGAACAGAAAATCGGGGCTGACGAGCACGCGCTCCAAAGCTTCGCGAATCCCGTCGTCGAACGTGCCGCTGGCGCGCCCGCGCTTGTAGAAGGCGAGCAGGGTGTCTACATCGTCTTCGGTGACGGCGCGGCGATAGGCGCGGCGGGCGAGGCGCGAGAGGATTTTGGTCGCGCAGGGGAGTTCGTCGCCTTGAGCCGCAGGATGGCAGACGAAAAGGAGATCGCGGCTAGGCGAATCGGCCGGCACCTTACCGTCATACGGGCCGCCGATCAGCAAGGCGGCAATCGCGGTGGGCGCGCTGGGTACGTCCGAGGCGCGGCTGAACAGCGGGAGGCGATCGGGACCCGGGCCTTCGGGCTCCTCGTCTTCCGTTTTGAGCATGGTCGCCATCACCTTGTGCAAGCCGGCCTTCACGGGAAGGCGCGTCTGGAGCACTTGGTCGCCGTCATATATAAAAGTCTTGTAGGGCGCCTTGCCGCCACCGAGCGTCGATTGCCAGACGCGCTGGCCATCGATGCGCAGCTCGAACTGATTGGGCTCATTCAATCCGCGAATTTCGTTCGACCAGGTGCGCTGGAGGCGAAGCCTGAAAACGTAGTCGCCGTCCACGGGGAAATAGTGCTCGGCGGCAACACCGCCTTTGGAGCCGAGCGGAAAATCTTCGCCCAGGCGATCCACCTGGCGCAGGTACGTCAGATCGTTGGCGTTGTCTTTCAGGGCTCCATAGCGGACGAAGGCCGGCGGGATGCTGGTATCGCCGACGGCGCGGCGCGCGACAAACGTGGCAGCGGAGACGTAGCGATCGAGGAGGGCGGGCTGCATGTCCAGCGCGTCGGCATTGTTCTCGAAACCGAAGGCCTGCTGATCGGGCGGGAGCAGTTCGTGCGGGTCGACTTCGACCGCGACGAGATCGCGCACGGCGTTGGCGTATTCGGCGCGATTCAAGCGATGCAGATTGCCGGGGCGGCCGGGATTCACGCGCGTGGCGGCTACGCGATCGATTTGGGATTCGAGCCAGGAGGCGACCTTGTCGTAGGTGGCGTTATCGGGACGCGGGAGCTTGGGCGGCGGCATGGAGCGGCTGCGGAGCTTCGAGATCACCTTTTCCCAAGTTTCTTCGGTGTTCCAGGGGTTGTCGAAGTTGGCGCGGGTGAGAACAAGGCCGCCGGTCTTGAGCTTCTCGTTATGGCAAGCGACGCAATATTTGTTTACGAGCTCGCGAGCAGGGTTGGTATTGGGGTTGGGGGCGCTCTGGCCGCACAGGGTGAAAGCAGAGATCGCGAAACAGGCCGCGCCGATGAAAAACGTTCTCATTGTTCGGCCCTGCACTTATTCTGCGCTTCGCAGGGGTGGCCCAGCTTGGGGTCTGCGCCGTGATCGAGCAGCAGTTGCGCGCCTTCCTTGTTATATAGGACGCCGCCGAGCCGGTCGCCATTGCCGTTGGCGGCAAGATACGGGGTCAGGCCGGCCTTGCTGACGACGTTGATGGTGACGCCGAGCGAAATCAACTGGGCCAGCAGCTTGTTCCAGCCGCGATAGGCGGGGCCGTAGAGAGCGTTTTCGCCGAACGTGGTTTCGCCTTTGGGATCGACGCCGAGTTTCAGGAGCAAATTCACGGTCTCGGTGGCCTGCGCTTCGGTGACGGTGTCCTCACCGATGGAATGGTTCAAACCCGCGGCGGCCATGATGGCGGAGGCGTTGGTGGCGGTGAGGATTTTCGGATCAGCGCCGGCGTCGAGAAGAATATGCATCATCTCAATGTCGTTGGCGGAGGCCGCGAGCAGGAACGGCGTGGCGCCGGTGGCATCGAGATAACCGCCGGCGAAATTGGGCTGGGGCTTGGTCATGCGCGCGTTGACGTTCGCGCCATGAGCGAGGAGAGCTTTCACCAGCCGCAGCTTGGCCTGGCGATCGGGGATGCCGGACATGGCATCGTCAAAGCCGTAGACCGGATTGGCGGTGAAGCTTTCCCACTGGCTGGAGGCCCAATGCAGAGGCGTGAATCCGGCCGCCATGTTATTAGGGTCGGCGCCATGATCGAGCAGCCAGAGCGCAAGGTCCACCTGGCCGCGGACGACGGCCACCAGAAGCGGCGTATAGCCGAGGCTGCCAATGGTTTTCGCAATGCCTAGGAAGTTCGACACACGATTCGTTCCGCCGTCAGTTTGGGTGACGACGTTGACGTCCACGCCCGCGGCGAGGAAGGCCTGCACGGACTCCAGGTCGCCCACGCGCGCGGCGAAATGAATGGCCAGGAAGCCCTGCTTGGTGTGGGCGTTGAGATCGGCATGCGCGGCGATGAGAGCCTTCACGACGTCGGGGTGACGTTCGGCGGCGGCCCACATGAGCGCGGTTTGATTTTCCTTCGGCTCTTTGGCGTTGACATCGGCGCCGTATTCGATGAGCATGCGAACGGCGTCCGCGCTGCCGGTTTTCGAGCACGTCATCAGCGGAGTTTCGCCGGTGGCGATGGGCGTGTTCGGCTTGGCGCCGGCTTTGAGCAGCGCGTGCACGAAAGCAGCGTCGGAGTTGGTACAGGCCTGCCAGAGCGGCGTCATGCGGAAATCGTTAGCAAGATTCGCGTCGGCGCCGGCCGTAAGGAGCAGATTCGCGGTGTCGAGATCGTTCCAGTGGGCGGACCACAGGAGGGCCGTGGAGCCATCACTGGAGCGGGCGTTGACATCGACCTTGTCAGCCAGCAGCGCGCGGACGGTTTTCGCGTCCTGGTTGCGGGCGGCGTGGATCAAGCGCAAATCGGGGGCGTCGGCGGCTCGTGCGATCCCGCAGAAGGCGAGAGACACTACCGCTGCTGCCGCCCAGCAGTCATTTGCATGCAGCATGAAAGACCCGTGGTCATTATATGAAATTTAC
>JASIGB010000117.1:0-3202 GCA_030045355.1 Bryobacteraceae bacterium | reverse complement strand
GGGCGGGCGAACTGCTCGCCGCTGAATCCCGATACGAAGCGGCCGCCTCGAATCTCGCCTTGCGCTTCCTTGCGGCGCAGAACGGGAAGCAGATCGCGCCACGGCGGCGCGAGCGTTTCGCGTGCCAGAAGATCGCGGAACAGCACACCCCAGCGCGCGAGCAACTGATCGGCGAACGCGGCGGCGCGAGTATCGCTCGAGACCGGGGTTCCAGCATGTCTCACTAAGGCCCAGCGACCGGCCGCGTGACGGGGACGCGCCAGCCTTCCCCGCCCTTCTCCGCGGCGGCGCTTGGGGTCGACGAGCGCTCGCAGATTTTCAAAACCGTCCGCCGTGACCAGACCCGCGGCTACCAGTTCCCAGAGTCCGTCCTCGACCTCGCTCGCCAAGCGCCCAGTGGACCGCACCAGGTCGGCAAAGAACGATGCGCCGCGCTGCTCAATCTGCGCGAGCACTTCGCGCGCGGCGTGCGAGAAGGCCGGAGTTTTGCCGTCAGTATCGGGCGCTGTGAGCCAGTCGGCGCTTTCGCGTAAAAAGATCGCGATGGGCGCGCTGCGCGTGGGCCGGACCCGGCGCGGCTCTTCGGATTCAAAAGCCGGATGCGGCGAAAGGCGCGCCCACATCACTTCGCCTGAAAGGCACAACTGATCGAGAGACTCGGGCTCATATTGAGCGACGCGGCGCGCGAGCACCTCGGCTTCCCACGCCGCGGCCGAGATTTCGTAGCCTTGCAACTGCTTGACGATTTGCAGCGCACCATCGACGCCATGCAGACGGCTGCCCGGGACCAGGTGTTGCCAGCGAAACAAAAATTGCTGGAATTGTGCGGCGGTGACCGGCTCGATCTCGCGGCGAAGCTGCCCGAGCGTCAGGCGATGGATACGCGCCAGTACGCGCCGATTGCACCACTCGGTTTGGCCTTCGCCGAGATTGGGCGAGAACCGGCCGCGCATGACCTGGCCTTCAGATTCGAGCTTCAGCAGCGCCGATTCGATTTCGTCCAGCGGAAACGCGAGCGTGCCGGCGAGCGCCCCAGCAGTGCTCGGCCCAAGTGACTCCATCCAGCCACGAACCGTAGCCAGCACGTCGTTAGCCAAGTGCTCGCGCTCCGTTGCGATCCAAAATCGCTTGGTGGCGCGTTCGATCACGCTGGCGCGGCCCGTGGAGCTCAAGTGCATAAAAAACTCCAGCCATTCATCCACCGGAGGCAGCGTGATCAGGCTTAGCAGCGCATCGTGCAACTCGTCGGCATCGCGCACGTCGGGCCAGGACTCGGCAGCCACGGTGGCGATCGCGGCCGGATCCAGGATTCCGGCGCCACCCACGGCATCGCTGCGCAAAGTCCGGCGCAACTGCACGGCGCGCGCACGGCGCTCTTCGAGCGGCGCGTCGTCGAGATAAGCGTACGGGTTCGCATTCAGGATCTCGTGCGAAAACGGCGACGGCTCGGCATTGTCGATTGCCACCTTGCGGATCTCGCCCGATTCCATCTGTTCGAGAATGCGCGTCAGGCCGTCCAAATCCATGGCTTCGTGCAGGCAATTGTCGATGGTCTCTTCCACCAATGGATGATCGGGGATGCGGATCTCGCCAGTCAGGTTTTCCGCGCAGGCCACTTGATCGGGGAACACGGACGCCAGCAGATCCTCGGCGCGCATGCGCTGGATGGGCGGTGGGACCTTACGGCCTCCAAGAAAGCGTGGGATGGCGAGCGCGCGCGACGCGTTCCAGCGCCAACGCGCGGTGAACATGGGCGCGTCCAGCATAGCTTGCGTGAGCACGTGCTCGACCGTCTGCGGCTTCAGGAATTCGAACACCAGCTCGAGCGGAAAGGCGTGCTGCTCGGTGAGCGAAATATTGATGCCGTTGTCGGTGGCCGCGGCTTGCAATTCGAAATTGAAGGAGCGGCAGAAGCGTTTGCGCAAAGCCAGTCCCCACGCCCGATTGATGCGCGATCCGAACGGCGCGTGGATCACCAATTGCATCCCGCCGCCCTCATCGAAAAATCGCTCAGCGACCACGGTCTTTTGCGTGGGCATGGCCTTGAGCGAGGCCGCGCCCGCGAGCACGTAGGCCAGGGCCTGCTTGGCGCCGGCTTCATCCAGGCCGCAGTCATCGATCAGGAAATGAACCGCACGCTCAGGGTGTGTCGCGATCTCCTCGCGCACGCCCCCGACGGCTTCCGACAGTTCAATGGTACGGCCGGGCGCTTCGCCATTCCAGAACGGTACCGAGGGCGGTGCGCCATGCGCGTCCTCCACACGTACGCGGCCCGGCTCCACGCGTTTGATGCGCCAGGAGCTAGTACCGAGTAGGAACACATCGCCGGCCAGGCTCTCGACGGCGAAATCCTCGTCGACCGTTCCCACCTGCTTGCCATCCGGCTCGGCAACCACCGAATAATTTGCTGTATCCGGGATCGCGCCGCCGGAAGTGATCGCGGCCAGACGCGCGCCACGCCGTCCGCGCACGCGGTGATTCACCTGGTCGCGATGCAGATACGCGCCGCTGCGCCCGCGCTGGGTGGCGATGCCGTCCGAGAGCATCGTAATGATCGCGTCGAAACGTTCCCAGTCGAGATCGCGATACGGATACGTGCCGCGGACGAGGTTGTACAACTCGTCTTCCTGCCAATCGCGCGCGGCTGCCTCGGCAACGATCTGCTGCGCCAGGATATCGAGCGGCGCGCGGGGAATTTCGAGGTGGTCGAGTTCGCCGGAGCGAATGGAGCGCACCAGCGCGGCGCACTCGATCAGCTCGTCGCGCGTGGTGGCGAACAAGCGGCCCTTGGGTTTCGCACCCACCCAATGCCCGGATCGGCCCACGCGCTGCAAGGCGATTGCGATGGAGCGCGGCGATCCAAGCTGGCAGACCAGATCCACCGTGCCGATATCGATACCCAATTCAAGTGAAGCCGTCGCCACGACAGCGCGCAGTTCGCCGCTCTTCAGGCGCGCTTCGGCATTCAAACGCAGCGCGCGCGAAAGACTGCCATGATGCGGGAGGACGACGTTCTGGCCCAGGCGCTCGGCAAGCGCGTGCGAAACGCGCTCGGACAAGCGGCGGGTGTTGACGAATACCAACGTGGTGCGGTGGGTCAGGATGAGCTCGGCCAGGCGATCGTAGATCTCGGCCCACATTTCGTTGCTGGCGACGGGTCCGAGTTCATCGCGTGGGACTTCGACGGCCAGTTCCATTTCAC
>JASIGB010000116.1:0-3409 GCA_030045355.1 Bryobacteraceae bacterium | reverse complement strand
AGCCGCTCGGAAACGCTGAGCGTGTTTTTTGTTCTTGCCGCTCTTGTCATTTATCTCTACCGGCCGGCTGCCGTGGTGTCGATCCACAGAACCCTGGCGGTCTTCGCCCTGTTTGCGGCGGCGGCGCTGTCCAAGGAAGACGCGGTAATTGTTCCCGCTCTGTTCATTCTCACCGACTATTATTGGAATTTTGAATTTTCTCCGTCCGTCATCCAGAGGAACTGGAAGTTTTACGTTCCCATCGCCGCTGGCGCCGCCGTTGCACTGGCCGGCGTGCTGCGCGTTCTTCACGGCAACGCGTCGGCGGGGCTTTTCCAAACGCAGGGCTTGACCGGGTACGCGTACTTCTTCACGCAATGCCGAGTGGTCTGGCACTACCTTGGTTTGTTTGTCCTGCCGATCGGCCAGAACATCGACCCGGACATCGATTTTTCGGGAAATATCCTGGCGCGCGGCGCGATGTTCGGACTCGCGGGATTATTGGCCGTCAGCATAGTAGCTTGGATCTACCGGCGCCGACTTCCGATCGCCTCCTACGGATGGTTCGCGTTCCTGATTCTGCTCGCGCCGACATCATCCTTCCTGCCGCTGCTTGATCCGATGGCCGAGCACCGTCTGTACCTCCCGTTCCTAGGGCTTTTGCTCATCGCCGTAGAGTTTTTGCGGCGCTGGAAGGCATCGCAGAACGTATTCATCTGCTCCCTGGCTGCGGTTTTAGCGCTGGAAAGCGTCATGACCTATCAGCGGAATCGGTTGTGGGGCAACGCAGTGGAGATGTGGGAGGATGCAGTTTCCAAGTCTCCGAGGAAAATGCGGCCTCGTTTTCAGTTAGCGTTCTCTTACATGCAAGCCGGCAGGTGCAGTGAGGCTGCCGGCCAGTTCCAACAGGCTGCCGCGCTCCCGCTTCCCGAGTATGACCGGCTGATCGCTTGGGACCATGAGTTGGTGCGCGATTGGGGGCTGGCCTATTTTTGCGCCGGGAACCCGGAACAAGCTATCGCAAAATTGCAGCAGGCGGTGGCCAAACGGCCGGAAGCGCAACTCTATTCTCTGATCGGAATGGAATACGGAAAAATCGGCAAGTACCCGGAAGCGCTGGAAGCCCTCGCGACGGCTCAGCGGCTGGATGGCGGCTCCGCGGTGACCTACTACAATCGCGGAAATATTTACGCCATGGAAGGCGAGCAGGAACAAGCCATCGAAGATTATCAGCGCGCGCTGCAACTGGATCCTCACAACGTTCCTGCGCGGGAAGCTCTGTTCCGAATGGGGATTCGATAGACCGACAGCTTGGAACGGCACGCTAAAATGAAAGTGTCGCTGCTCTTTCCCTGTCTCCGTGACACACCCTGCAATTCGTGACCTGTTTCAGTCGCTCGCGCGCGACCCGGCGTTTCAGGAAGCGGTCAGCCGGCTGATTCGCGATCCGCAGGTGCGGCAATCGCTCTCCGGCCTGACCACCACCGCCAAGGCGCTGTACATCGTGTTGCTGTGGCAGGCCACCGAGCGCAACATCATCGTGGTCGTCGACGGCAACAAGCAGGCCGAAACGTTGGGCGAGCTGGTGGACACATTTTTCGAGCTTTTAGTCACCAGCGATCTGCCCAGGCCGCAAACCATCCCCGCGCTCGACGTGCTGCCGGCGCAGCGCATGTCGCCCCACAGCGAGATCAGCGCGCAACGCGCCATCGGATTATGGCGCCTGGCATCCGGGGAAGCCTCGCGCAAGATCAGCATCACCATCGCGCCCGCCGCCTCGGCGCTGCTGCGCACCGAAGGCGCGGAGTTTTACCGGCAGCTTGCGCTCACGCTGCGCGTGGGCGAGGAGATCCCGCTCGAAGATCTGCTCGCGCACCTAGAAAGCATCGGCTACGAAAAACGCGACCCGGTGGAGATGACGGGCGAATATTCGCTGCGCGGCGGGATACTGGATATTTTTCCGGCCGAGGCTTCCAAGCCCATTCGCATCGAGCTGTTCGGCGACCTGATCGAGTCGATTCGTAGATTTGATGTAGAGACGCAGCGCTCGGTGATGAAGATCTCGGAGACGACCCTCCTGCCGCTGGCCGAATATCCGAAATCGCGCGAGTTATTCGCCGCGCTGGCTGAGCAGCTGGACGTGCTGAGCCCCGGCGATCCGTTTCCCGGTTGGGAGTTCGCGGTACCACTCGTTCGCCCGCGCAAGCATTCGCTGTTTTCACTCGCTGAAAATCCGCTGGTGGTGATCGATGAGCCCGAGCAGGTAGCCGGCGCTTCGGAGCGTTTGTGGAAACGGCTGGAAGAAACTCCGGCCAAGCCGCTTCCCTTCCCGCCCGATGCTAATTTTTTCGCATGGCCCGAGCTTCGCGAGGCTCTTGCGGGGAATGCCGAACTGCTTCTGCGCGAGCTCGAACTTGCCAGCCGCCAATCCCCGATCCCCAATCCCGCCGCGACAACGTCGCGGCCGTCTTTGGCTTTCCATGGCAACATCCAGGCGGCCATCGGCGAGGCGCGCAATTTAGTCGAGCGCGGCTATCGCGTGGTGTTCTTCGCGCGCTCCTCCGGCGAGCTGGAACGGCTGGCCGACATTTTCCAGGAGTATCAAGTCCCATTCCAACTCGGCCTCGACCCCGCCGACGCCACGCGGCCTTATCTAGCCGAGCGTTCCTACGTCGCGGGCACGGCTGCCAGCACGTTCCTGGTGAAGGGCCTGGTACGGCGCGGCGTCGTGTTTCCCGAAGCGCAGATCGCCGTCTTCGGCTCGGAAGATCTCTTCGATTCCTCGGACTTAGTGGCCAAGCCCGGGCCGACCAAATCGCAGCTGGCCGCCTTCACCGCCGACATGGCCGATCTGAAGCCCGGCGATTACGTGGTCCACGAAGCGCACGGCATCGGCCGCTTCCTGGGCACGCGCGAGATCGCGCAGGGCGACAACAAGGGCGACTTCATGCTGCTCGAATACGCGGGCGAAGCCAAGCTCTATGTGCCGCTCGCGCGTCTGGACCTGGTGCAGAAATATCGCGGCGCGGGCGAAGGCGCGGCGCCGGCGCTCGACCGGTTGGGCGGCGTCACCTGGGAGCGCACCAAAACGCGCGTCAAGGCCAAAATGCGCGACATGGCCGACGAGTTGTTGAAGCTCTATGCGCAGCGCCGCATGGCCGAAGGCTTCCAGTTTTCCTCCGACAGCAACTGGCAGCGCGAATTCGAAGACGCGTTCGAATTTACTGAGACCAAGGACCAGCTCACGGCGATCAAACAAATCAAGAAAGACATGGAGAGCGGCAGTCCCATGGACCGGCTGCTGTGCGGCGACGTGGGCTACGGCAAAACCGAAGTCGCCATGCGCGCTGCGTTCAAGGCGCTCGGCGACGGCAAGCAAACGGCGGTGCTCGCGCCCACCACGGTTCTCGCGTACCAGCACTATGAAACG
>JASIGB010000115.1:0-9208 GCA_030045355.1 Bryobacteraceae bacterium | reverse complement strand
GATCTGAAAATGCTCGCGCGCGTCGTCCTTGTTCACGTGCCAGCCGCGCGTGCCTTGCGCCCACGGGGGAACTTCGCCTCCGCCGTAGCTCATGCATCCCAAGCAGAGCCGCGATACGGTGATTCCGGTTTTGCCGAGTAAAGTATATTGCATCGTGTCGTTGACTTCCCTCCAGAAAACCTCAGTTTAGCCTGACCCGGCGGTGCATTCGAGCACTGGTGTTTTTACTATAGGTGACAGCCTCAGTTACAGGGCGATAAAATGACAATTGCGCGGGCGGCGGCTCACAAAAGAGGGGGTCTTTTGTTGGAGGCATCAAAATGACGCAGCATTACAGCATCGAGCGCTCGCAAATTCAGGCCATTTTCGACCAGGCCGAAGCGATCTCGCGCTGGCTGGCGGAAAACGCTCCGGGTTGCGAGCTCTCGCAAAAGCATCTCGACCCAGGGACCGTGGAGCAGATCTATTGGCACTACGGCTACTTTTGCGCCATCAGGGACATCCTGGCCCTCATCGGACCGGAATCAACCGAATAAGCGGCAGCGCGGACATTTCCAGTCCACTCCCGCTGGACGCTGCGGATGAATCGGATTATCGCGCGGCTCGAAATCATGGTAGAGAGCGCATTCTTTCTCGAAAGCGGCCTGGGCGGTGGAGCAGGGCTCGTAGCGGAAGCGCTTGTAGGAGCCGACATGAACGTGCAATTGATTATTGACGTCGATGTCCGAGCGGCCCACGTAGACCACGCGAAAGTGGGTCAGATCGGAGGATTCTTCCAGCGCGTAAACGCCCGGCTGACGTTCTCTGACCTCGGCGTCGATCACTGCGTCAGTCAGAGCGAAAGGACCGAGCAATCCATTCTCCGCCATTGTGGGCGCCTCCTCCGATTCCTTTAAGCAGTGAGGATCCATAGCAGTGGCCAACCCACAGTTCCCCTGCGGCAAACGCAAGGCGCGTCCAGGCCATCAGCGGAGCCTGTGTGGGTGATGCCACCTAAGCAGTTGTCATCCCCGCAGCACTAACACTCAAAGCAGCTTATTATACACTCATGAAGCGCAGCACTGATCGAATTCTGACGACCCACGCCGGACGCCTGGAGGGACCTCGCGACCTGCGCGAAATGACCTTGAGTTTTATGAGCGGGAAGGGTCCGGATCTTGACACGGTGATGAATCAGGTGCAATCCGGGATCGTGGAGACCATCCACAAACAAATCGATGCCGGCATCGACATCATCAGCGACGGAGAACTGGGAAAGATCGGCTTCGGCCGCGCCTACTATGCGCCGCGGCTCTCCGGGCTCGGCACGCGCAAATTGAATCCCGGCGAAACCGGCTGGATGGGCGGCCAATCCGGCGAACGGAAGGAGTTCGCCGAGTTCTACAAAGATCTCAATTTCGAGGCGTTATTGCCGCCGGAGCGCAACATCTGCAACGGGCCGATCGCTTATACCGGGCAACAGGCGGTTGCCAACGACATCGCCATGTTCAAAAAAGCGCTGGCCGAATCCGGCGCGCACCCGGCAGAGACGTTCCTGTGCGTGCTGGCGCCAGGCTGGCTGGAGCACTTCTTCCACAACGAGTATTATCCGACTGACGAGCAATATTTATTCGCGCTGGCCGACGCGATGAAGCACGAATACAAGGCCATCGTAGATGCGGGCTTCATTCTGCAGCTCGACGATCCCGCGTTGCCCGACACCTACGACATGATCGTGCCCACGCCGACCGTCGCCGAGTACCGCAAGTTCGCCGAAGTCCGGATTGACGCGCTCAATCACGCGCTGGCGGGGCTTCCGGAGGACCGCGTGCGCTATCACATCTGCTGGGGAAGCTGGCACGGGCCGCACACCCACGACCTGCCGCTAAAGCATGTGATCGACATCATGCTGAAGGTGAAAGCCGGCGCGTATTCGGTGGAAGCAGCCAACCCACGGCACGAGCACGAATGGAAGGTGTGGAAGGACGTCAAGCTGCCCGACGGCAAGATCCTGATTCCCGGCGTGGTGAGTCACGCGAGCAACGTGGTGGAGCATCCCGAATTGGTGGCGGACCGGATCGCGCTATACGCGGGGCTGGTGGGACGCGAGAACGTGATCGCCGGAACCGATTGCGGGCTCGGGCTGCGCGTCCATCACCAGATTGCCTGGGCCAAGCTGAAGGCGCTGGCGGAGGGCGCGGCGCTGGCGAGCAAGCAACTCTGGAATTAACCTGGGCTTCGGCGGCCAGGGACAAACTACCAAGGAATGGACCCGTTCTCGTTGAAAAAGCCACCGGTGGGTCCGTCTTCGCCGAGAGTCGCGTATTGGATGGCGGCCACCGCGCCCTGCGCCGCGGTGCGCGGGCCACTGTGGTTGTTGAGATCGGTAGCGCAATAGCCGGGGCAGATGGTGTTCACCTTGATCGGCGTGTCGCGCAACTCCTTGGCGAATTGAATGGTCATGCTGTTGAGCGCCGATTTCGACGTGCAATAGCCCAGAGCGAGAAAATCGCCCAACCCAGAATTCGTGTCACTCGCAATGGTGAGTGAGCCCAGGGTGCTGGTCACATTCACGATGCGGCCGTGCTTCGATTTCCGGAGCAGCGGCAGCATGGCCTGGATCAGCGCCACTGGGCCGAAGAAATTGGTCTCGTAGACCTCGCGGACTTTGGCGAGATCCACGTTGCTCGGCTTCGCGTTCCATTCGCCAATGCCGGCGTTGTTGATCAAGATGTCGAGCCGGCCGAATTCCTGGCCGATCCATTCGGCCGCGCGCTCGATCGTAGCGCGGTCGGTCACATCCAGCCGAACAAAACGGGCATCGGCGCCCTCGGCGCGCAACTTCTCCACCGCGGTCTGGCCGCGCCATTGATCGCGCGCGCCCACCAGGACGGTAATTTTTCTGGCACCCAGCCCCCGCGCGGTCTCAAAGCCGATCCCTTTGTTGGCGCCGCTGATCAGCGCGACGTCGCCCGCAAACATTTGCACGTTTTCCATCATTCGCCAGTCTATCCGATTAGGAGCATGTAAACCCGCATTTGGGAAACTTCGTCTACACGCGGCGAAATCACATGAGGAGCTTCCACCAATGATGAAAAGAATTTTCGCCACTACCGCACTTCTGGCGTTCGCCACGCTGTTCGCTTCCGGGCAGAGCACGACTCCGCCCACGCCGCCGACCACGGCACAAATCGTTTCGAACATCGTTTCCCGGCTCACCACGCTGCTGGATCTGAGTTCGTCCCAGCAGACGGAAGCCACTACTATCTTTACAAACGAGCAAACCGCGCTCGCGACGATTCGCACCAGCCTGCAGAGCGCGCACACGACGCTCGAAACCGCGATTACCGGCAATGACGCGGGCACCATCGCGACCGAAGCGGCGCAGATCGGCACGCTGACGGGCCAGCAGGTACAGGCGCAGGCTACCGCGGCGGCAGCGTTCTACCTGATCCTCAACTCCACTCAACAATCCAAATACACGACGCTTGGGCCGATGCTCGGGCCGGGTGGGCCGGGTGGATTCGGCGGTCCGGGCGGACCCGGCCCACGCGGTGCCGGCGGGTCGCATTAACTTTGGGCTGAAAAAACGCCGCGATGTAAACCCCCATTCCCCGCACCACGTCTATAGCAACTATGCACGCCACGGCAATGTCCGCACTGGAAACCGATACCAGCCCGGACATTGCCGCTCATTCGGGCGACTTCGAGGCGCTGGTGCAGTTGTATCGGCCCCGGGTGTTCCGCTTCGCGCTGGCTTCCTTGCGCGATTTGGACGCTGCCGAGACCGTAACGCAGGATTGTTTTCTCCGCGCTTACCAGGCGCGGGAGCGGTTCCGGCGGGATTGCAGCGTGCAGACCTGGCTGATGCAGATCGCGGTGAATCTGGTCCGCGATCACATGCGCAGCCGGCGCTTCCAATTCTGGCGCTGGGCGAACCGGCGGGCGTTGGTGGTGGACGCCGCGGGAGTGCCGATCGCCGATCGGGGCAGGTCCCCGGAAGCTCAGGCGTTGCTGCGCGAACGGGTGGCCGCGGTTTGGGCGGCGGCGGACCACTTGCCGCCGAAGCAGCGCACAGTGTTCCTGCTGCGTTTCGTGGAGGACATGGAATTGCTCGAAATCGCCGTAGCCACGGGTATGAAAGAGGGCACGGTAAAAACTCATCTCTTCCGCGCGTTGCGCGCGGTGAGGCAACACATGGGAGAAACGTCATGATGCCGCATCTGTCGCCGGACCAGTTCGATGCATATTTGCTGGATCAAGCGGACGCCGCGGCCGCGCGCCACGTTGGGGATTGCGCGGCCTGCCGCGCCGAGATCGAGCAGCAACGCGAGACGCTGGCGGAGTTCCGCACCGCCGTTCGCGGCTGGAGCGCGGAAGAAGCCAGGCATTACGCGGCTCGGGCCGTTCCCGCGTCGCCGCCGGAGCCGCGTTCCTGGCTGGTTTCGCGCCAGTTGGCGTGGGCGCTCGCCATCGCCGCGATTTGCGTGATCGCGAGCTTCCTTCTGCCGCGATACACCGGACGGCGAACGGCGGCGGGCGATGCCGCACTGCTCGACCGCGTGGATGCAGAAGTATCCGAAACCGTTCCCGCGCCCATGGCGCCGCTCATGAAGCTGGTGGTGCAGCAGCAATGATCGCGCGCGCCTTACTCATCCTGTTCGGCGCCGCGGTGCTCCTGGTGGCGCAGCCGCCTCCCGGTTTTCACGACGACCGGCCTGGCGAAATTGCCCAAGGGCCGCCTCCTCCGCAGCACCCGGATCGGCCGCCGATGGAGCGCGGGTTTCACGCCGGACCTCCGGGACGTTGGTGGATGGATCCCGATCAGGTACAGAAGCTCGGGTTGACCGCCGATCAGCAGAAACGCATCGACGCGCTGTTCCAGCAAAGCCGGTTAAAGCTGATCGACCTCAGCGCGGAAGTACAGAAGCAGGAAGCGATCTTAGAGCCGCTGCTCGAAGCCGACCGTCCCGACGAAGCGCAAGTACTGGCGCAGATCGACCGCGTGGCGCAGGCGCGCGCCGATCTTGAAAAAGCGAATGCCCGCATGCTGCTCGGATTTCGGGGCGTCCTGACCCTGGACCAATGGAAGAAGCTCGAGGCCGAGCGGCCGCGCGGGCACGGGGAGCATCCCTAAATCTAGCGGAGACCCTACCGGCCGCCTCCGATTTCCAGAATCGTTCCCGTCGTGTAAGAAGCTGCGTCGGAAAGCAGCCACAGCACGCCTTGCGCGATTTCGTCCGGTGTACCCGCCCGCTGCATGGGAATCGAGGGGCTCATGCGCGCCAAGCGGCCTGGTTCGCCATTGTTGGCGTGGATGTCGGTATCCACCAAGCCAGGTGCGACGGCGTTCACGCGAATGCCTTCGGCCGCGACTTCGCGTGCGAGGCCGATGGTAAACGTGTCGATCGCGCCCTTGGAGGCCGCGTAATGGACCCATTCGCCCGCGCTGCCGGTTTTGGCCGCGAGCGAGGAGATGTTCACGATGGCGCCGCCCGATCCGCCGTGCCGCTTCGACATTCTGCGGACCGCTTCGCGCGAGCACAGCATGGTTCCGGCGACGTTCACCGCCAGCATGTTGGCGAGCTTTGCCGCCTCCAGCTGTTCGACGCGTGCCGGGCCGCCGGTGATAGCGGCGTTATTGACCAGCGCCCGCGGCGGCCCGAGCTCGCGCCCGGCAATCTCGAACAGGCGGAGAATATCGGCCTCGCGCGAGATATCGGCTTGAACCGCCACGGCCCGAGTTCCGGCGCGAGTCAGATGATCGAGAACGGTTCGCGCGGCGGCCTCGTCGGTCGCGTAATTGAATGCGACGCTGTATCCGTTCGCCCCAAGCAATTTCACGATGGCGGCGCCGATACCGCGGCTGCCGCCGGTCACGATGGCGGCTCTGGGACCAGAAATGTTCATACAACCAGGATAGGTTCAAAGATCGCGTGAAGCTCGATCGCCGCGAGTGTTACAGTAGACTTCAGCGCATCTGGTCCTGTGGTCGTGTCCCAGGCACTACCTTGACTTTCAGCCAGGGAGTATTTTACTGTAAGCATTCATCTTGGGCGCGTCGTTGCCGAAGAAAACGGCCTCCACGCTGAAACTATGGCAGAACGTAAAATGCTGCTCGATTCAACTCTGGACAGTGTGGAGGTAGCGGAAACGGCGATTTTGGAAGCGGCCCGGGAAATCGGTTTCGATGAAGACGATCTGCACCAACTCGGTATGGCGGTGCGCGAAAGCATGGTAAACGCGGTGGTTCATGGGAACCGCTATAACGCGCGCAAGAAGGTGCATGTGTCCGTCACCAAAGAATCGGACCGGCTGACCATTGTAATCGCCGATGAGGGAGACGGCTTCGATCCGGATGCGGTGCCGGATCCGCTGGCCGAAGGAAATTTGCTGCGCCAATCCGGCCGCGGATTGCTGCTCATCCGCGCCTTTGTGGATGAGTTTCAGGTGCTTCCCGGGCAGCCCAGGGGGACGGAAGTGCGGATGGTGAAGTACCTGGCCAAGGCCAGTTGAAGAAGATCCAAGAATCGCTAGGGAGGGTCCAAATTCGTGAGCGTGAAAATGTCAAGCCGGCAAGTCGGCGATGTTACGGTGGTGGATGCAACTGGCCGAATCACATTGGGGGAAGGAGCAAGCGTCTTTCGGGATACCATTCGCGATTTGGCCGCTAAAGGCAACAAGAAAATCCTGGTCAACCTGGCCGACGTTTCCTATATCGACAGCTCCGGGATCGGCGAGATGGTGTCGAGTTTCACGACCGTGACCAATCACGGCGGGCAGTTGAAACTGCTGGGCCTGACTAAACGCGTCAAAGATCTGCTGCAGATCACCAAGCTCTACACGGTATTCGAAGTATTTGAAGACGAATCGTCGGCCGTCCGCAGCTTCGCGTAAAGGCGCTCCATTTTGCGCCTGACTGCCCGCTTGCTCACGCACGCGGCTCACCGTGATGGCAGGTTGTACAGTCGCGGCCGTGAGGGAGCCGGTTGGCGCGGGTCTACCGTCGCGCGTGTTAAAATGAGGTTTCCAGGCAGTTACCGAGGTTTTCCGTGGACAGACTCACTCGCAAGGAACTGAAGAGCGATAAATTCGCTATTGAGGTTCAGCACAGCGTCGAATTCTTTTCCGAACACCGCAAACAAATGATCCGGTGGGGCGCGCCGGCGGTAGCCCTCGCGCTCATCATCGTGGGGACCGGTTGGTATCGAAATTCTCAGCACAATGTGCGGCAAGAAGCGTTATACGACGCCATGCAGATTCAAAACAGCCAGGTGGGCCCGTCACAATCCCAGTACATGGTCTCGTACCCCACGCCGCAAGCTCGCGAAACCGCGGTACTCAAGGCCTGGAACGACTTAGCGTCGAAATATCCGGGCAGCCAGGAAGCCGGAATCGCGGAGTTCTTTCTGGGCACCAACGCCTCCGACAACGGCAATTTAGCCCAAGCCGCTAAGTATTTTCAAGCCGCGATCGACACGAGCGATAAAGAGTATGCCTCGGAAGCCAAGATGTCGTTAGCTCAAGTCTACGCGGGCGAAGGCAGAGTGAACGAGGGCGCGAAGCTGATCCAATCCGTGATCGATCACCCTACGGTGGTGGTTTCCAAAGACTCCGCAACACTGGCGCTGGCGGACCTGATCAAGGACAGCGATCCCAAGCGCGCGCGCCAACTGGTGGATCCCCTGCGCACCAGCACCCGCACCGGGGTGAGCCAGGCCGCCATCAGCATGGATGCGTCCATTGGCAAGCAGTAAACGGCGCTAAGCCGTGAACCGCCTCAGCCGCCTTCGGTTTCCCGCTGAGCAGAGCCGCGGCCGCCGCTATCCGGAATTGGCGCATCCTTATCGCGGCGATTTCCAGCGCGATCGCGACCGCGTCATCCATTCGCGGGCTTTTCGACGCCTGGAGAACAAGACGCAGGTTTTTCCGCCCGGCATCTCGGATCATTTCCGCAACCGGCTCACCCATACCATCGAGGTGTCCCAGATCGCCCGCACCGTCGCCGCGGCGCTGGACTTGAATGAAGAACTTACCGAAGCCCTCGCGTTGGGCCACGATATCGGCCATCCTCCGTTCGCGCACGCGGGCGAAGAGGAGCTGGACCGCCAGATGCGGCGCTTCGGCGAGCGCTTCGATCACAATCTGCATGCTTTGCGCATCGTCGAATCCTTCGAGCGCCGTTACGCGCGCTTTCCGGGTCTGAATCTTACGTTCGAGGTGCGCGAAGGCATCGTGAAACATTCACGCGATTTCGAGCCGGGCGAAAACCCCGAGCTGGACGAGTATCTTCCCGGCCTGCGACCGCCGATCGAAGCGCAACTGATCGATCTGGCCGATGAGGTCGCCTACAACACGGCTGACCTGGACGACGGCTACTCGGCCGGGCTTTTTCAGATCGCGGATATCCGCGCCTGGGTGCCGGAATTCGGCCGCCGCTGGGAAGAAGTGGAATCGCAATTTCCCGGCGCGTCGGAGCGCGAACAGTTCCAGGAGACGCTGCGCGGAATGCTGGACTGGCTGGTGACCGGTCTGGTCGAAGGAACCATGCAAGCGGCCGAGGCCGCGGGCGTCCGCAACGTGGACGAGGTGCGCTGCTGGCCGCGGCGGCTGGCGTCGCATACGGTGCCCACGCATCTCGCCAACCGCAACCTGAAACAATTCCTGCATCACACGGTTTATTATTCCGAGCCCATGGCGAGCGAGCGGCGGCGTTCGGCGACCCAGATCGCGCAGCTGTTCGAGTTTTGGGTAGAGCATCCGGAGAAACTTCCCGAGAATTATGTCGAATCTCTGGCCCACGCTCCGGTGCATCGCGTGGTGTGCGATTATATCGCCGGGATGACGGATGGGTATTTCGAGCGCTGCTACCGGCAGGCGATGAACGCTCGGGTGAATTAGCGGCTGTGCAATCGACCCCCTGACGGTCGCGGCTCGGAAGCGCGTGCGGCAATCCCTGAGCCGGTCTGGCGGCTTGCGGTGATTACCGCGCCTGGCTCGCGCGCGAAGCGAGCGCCTGCACCACCACGTTTTCGATCAGCCGCAGGCCACAATCGCCTTCCAGCGTCAGGATGGACTCGGGATGAAACTGCACGGCCTCAATCGGCAGATCGCGGTGCCGCACGCCCATGATCACGCCGTCTTCCGATTCCGCCGTCACTTCCAGGCACGAAGGGAACGTCTCCTTGCGCGCGAACAGCGAATGGCAGCGGCCCACGCGGAAACGCTC
>JASIGB010000114.1:0-4130 GCA_030045355.1 Bryobacteraceae bacterium | reverse complement strand
CCTCGGCCATATTGACCGGCGTGCGGCCATCTTTGTTCTTCACATCCATCTTCGCGCCGTGCTCCGCGAGAAACTGCACCACGTCGTTCGCCCCGCGGAACGACGCGCCATGCAGCGCCGTGTCGCCTTCCTCGTTCACCGCGTTCACGTCGCCGCCCCAGCCGATGCACAACCGCAGCGCTTCCGGCGCATCCTCGATCGATCCATGGCTCTGCCCGTCGGACCAGCCCACGCCCGCCGCCACCATCAGTGGTGTCGTGCCATCTTTGGCCGCCAGTAACGGGTCTGCCCCGTGCGCCACCAGCAGCTTCATCACCGTGACGTCATCGGATTGCGCCGCGCGCCAGAACGGCGTCGCACCGATCTGATCGGCCCAGCGTCCGTCGAAGGACGGCTGCCCTCGCAGCGGAATCTTCTTCGTCAGTCGCGCATTCAGATTGGCCCCGTGCGCGATCAGCACGTTGATCAATTCCAGATCCGTGAATGTGTCCTTCTCGAAGGGCGCCGGCCGCGTGGACCATTCCAGATTCCGCATGTCGATGGTCGCGTACAGCGGCCCGCGGCCTTTATCGTCCACCGCGTTCACATTCGCGCCGTGCTCGATCAGGAAATTGGCCAGCGTGTAATGCTCGTTGATCGCCGCCACCAGCAGCGGGCTGCTCCCGTCGGCCGCATTCTCGTTGACGTTCGCGCCTGCGTCCAGCAGCACCTTCGCCGACTCCAGATCGTTCTGCCGCGCCGCGTACAGCAGCGCAGTCATCCCGCCCGCCGGAAACGGCGCCGAAAAAATCAGTTGGAACGGCGACGGCGCCGGCAGCTTCGGAGTCTGCGCGTTCACGTTCGCCCCATGCGCGATCAACACCTTCGCGGCCTCGGCGTTCTTTTCCGCCACGGCCCACATCAACGCGGTCTGACCCTCCGCGTTCGTTTTATCCGGCGTCGCGCCGTGCTCCAGCAGCACCTTCACGGCATCCGGCTTACCCGTCCGCGCCGCCAGCATCAATGCCGTATCGCCCGTATCGGACTCCACCGCGTTCGCGTCTTCGCCTGCCTTCAAAAGCCGCTCGATGATCGCCGCGCCGCCGTTAGTGCACGCCAAAGCGAGCGGCGTGGACCCAAAACGGTTTCGTGCCTTTACGTTTGCGCCCGCCGCGATCAGCGCGTCGGTCATCTCTACATCGTTCCAGCGCGCCGCCCAATGCAGCGCCGTCGTGCCATCGGCTTGCGGGGCGTTCACATCTGCATGCAGCTTGAGCAACGATCGAACGGCCTGATCATCCTGGTTCATCGCCGCGTCCGCTAACTTCGACTCCCCGTTGGTTCCCGCGAAACACGTCGCCGCCATCAGCGCCGCCATACAAAGTGCCTTGCGATGCATCGACATATGCTCTATCGTATTGCACTTTCCCCTCCCTTGGCAATACAATTGAAGCTATGGCGCGAACGTCGGCGATGCCAGGCTCGCGGTGGCCGATCCTCGCCCTTGTTGTCTCGCTCGGCTCCCTTCTGCATGCAGCGCCGGCGGCCACGCAAACCGCGTCTTCGCCGCACGCGCTCATCAATCAATATTGCGTCACTTGTCATAACCAGAAGGCCAAAACTGCGGGGCTGATGCTCGATTCCCTCGCGCAAGACCTCGACACCGGAAACGTCGGCGCGCACGCGGAAAAATGGGAAAAGGTCGTGCTTAAGCTGCGTGTCGGCGCCATGCCGCCTCTGGGTATGCCGCGTCCGGACCGCGCCACGGAAGACTCCATAGCCGCTGCCATCGAAACCGCCCTCGATCGCGCCGCAGCCGCCGCGCCCAATCCCGGCCAACCTGTGCTCCACCGCTTGAATCGCACCGAGTACGCCAATGCCATCCGCGACCTGCTCGATCTCGATGTCGACGCCTCCGATCTTCTGCCCACCGATGACTCGAGCTTCGGCTTCGACAACATCGGCAGCGTTCTCGGCGTTTCGCCCGCGTTGCTCGAACGCTACCTGCTGGCCTCCGCCAAAATCAGCCGCCTCGCAGTCGGCGATCCCCACATCGATCCCATCGTCGATACCTATCGTGTCCGCGCCGATCTCACGCAGAACGAACACCTCGAAGGCTTGCCACTCGGCACCCGCGGCGGTGTCCTGATCCATCACGACTTCCCGCTCAATGGCGACTACGTCATCAAGGTCAAGCTGCTCAAATCCACCGTCGATCTGCTGTTCGGCAACAACGCGCAGAATCAGCTTCTCGAAATCGCGCTGAACGGCCGCCGCGTCCAGACGCTCGGCATCAACGAAACGCACGAAGTCCCGCCCGCCGAGCGCGGCCAAAAAGTAAAAGACGGCGGCTTCGATCCCGCGGCCGCTACCAAGCTCAGCATGTCCCAGCCGCCCGACAACGTCGAGGCGCGCATCCACGTCGACGCCGGACCGCAAACCGTCTCCGTCGCCTTCGCCCAGCGCAGCTACGCCCCCGCGCAGGACCTGATGGAACCCATCCTGCGCAGCACCTTCGATCCGAGCGACCCCAAGGGTCTGCCGCATGTCCTGAGCGTTTCGATCAGCGGTCCGTTTAATGCATCCGGTCCCGGCGACACACCCAGCCGCCGACGGACCTTCACTTGCCATCCGGCGCAGCAGTCCGAAGAACTACCGTGCGCGAGGAAAATCATCAGCACGCTCGCGCGCCGGGCGTATCGCAAGCCGGTGTCCGATGCCGATCTCGAAACGCTCCTCAGCTTCTACCAGGAGGGCCGCAACAAAGGCAATTTTGAAAGCGGCATCGAAATGGCGCTGCGCCGCATTCTCTCAGACCCGCAGTTTGTCTATCGCTTCGAACGCGACCCCTCGGGCGTCGCGCCCGACACGCCCTATGGCGTGAACGATGTCGAACTCGCCTCGCGCCTTTCGTTCTTCCTGTGGAGCAGTATCCCTGACGACGAACTGTTGGACGTCGCCGCGCGCGGCAAGCTCCACGATCCGAAAGTGCTCGAATCCGAGGTGCGCCGCATGCTCGCCGACCCGCGCGCCGATTCCCTGGTCACCAATTTCGCCGCCCAGTGGCTCTATCTGCGTAATCTGCGCAGCGTGGCGCCGGATCTCGAAACCTTCCCCAATTTCGACGACAATCTGCGCCAGGCGTTCCTGCGCGAAACCGAGCTATTCTTCGGCAGCATCATCCACGAAGACCACAACGTCCTCGATCTGCTGAATGCCGATTACACGTTCGTCAACGAGCGCCTGGCCCGGCACTACGGCATCCCGAACGTCTACGGCAGCCAGTTCCGCCGCGTTTCCTGGCCCGCGGACAGCCCGCGGCGCGGTCTCCTCGGACAGGGCAGCATCCTCACCGTCACCTCCATCGCCACCCGCACTTCGCCCGTGCAGCGCGGCAAGTGGCTGCTCGAAAATGTGCTCGGAACACCCCCCAATCCGCCGCCCGCCAACGTGCCCCCACTCACCGAAAATAAGGCCGGCGCGAAGCAGCTCTCCGTACGCGAGCGCATGGAAATGCACCGCAAGAACGAGCCCTGCGCCGGTTGCCACAAGGTTCTCGACCCGCTGGGATTCGCGCTCGAAAACTTCGACGGCGTCGGACAATGGCGCGCGATCGACGAATCCGGCGACAAAATCAACGCATCCGGCGTTCTCGCCGACGGCACCAAAGTCGACGGCGTGGACACGCTCCGCGCCGCTTTGTTGAACCGCCCCAACGTCTTCGTCGGCACCATGACCGCGAAGCTCCTCACCTACGCGCTCGGCCGCGGTCTGGAATATTACGACATGCCCGCCGTGCGCGCCATCGTGCACCGGGCCGCGCAGCACGACTACCGGTTTTCATCCTTGATTTTGGGCATCGTCGAAAGCACGCCCTTTGAGATGCGCCGTTCCGAGGACCGCGAGTCCGCACCGTCCACCTCTGTGGCCAGTATTAGGAGGCCGAACTGATCATGCTCGTTACTAAGAAACATTTGCCCCGCCGCACGTTTTTGCGCGGCCTGATGGGAACCAGCATCGCGCTCCCGCTGCTGGACTCGATGGTCCCGGCGCTAACGGCGGCCACCAAGACCGCAGCCAGTCCCAAGACCCGCATGGGATTCGTCTACGTTCCGCACGGCGCAGTAATGGATAAGTGGACTCCGGCCACC
>JASIGB010000113.1:0-3318 GCA_030045355.1 Bryobacteraceae bacterium | reverse complement strand
GAAGACAAATTCCGGGTCGGCCAGAATTCTGCGTAGCGCGATCTCGATGCCGGCTTCAAACCTCCCCGTTTTGTTGCGCTCCTGCTGGTAGAAGCTGAGCAAGGATTCGAGATCAGCATCCGTGGGTGCGCGCCGGAAGGCCCAGCGCACCAGATTCGATAGAATTTGGCGCGCGCAGGGGATTTCCTCCACGGGCGTCGCGGGATGGCAGACGAAAATGCGCCGGCGGCTGGGCGTATCGCCGGAACCGGTGGCGTGATACGGGCCAGTGATGTCCACACGCGCCAGATGTGGCACGGTGTCGTAGCCGTACTGCATGCCAATGTTCGCATCGAAGGTGCTTGCGCCAGGCCGATGCACCAGGTCTTCATTTGCCTCATAGCTCGGCTGCAAGAACGCGACGCCTAGCGTTTGCGGCCCCGCCTTCACGTTCAGCGTGAACTCCATGTGAATGTCCGGGGACATCTTGACGCGCTCTTCGCGCGGGTCAGCGAGCGGCGCCGGAGGCGGAAGCGAAGCCGGCGTGCCTTTCATGAAAAACATCGGCACGTCGTCCAGCTTGTACAGTTTCACGCGCTGTCCGTTGAGCGTCACTTCGAGTTCCTGGTTTTGCGCGCCCTCGCCGAACACCTGGCCGAAGCTGAGCTTCAGGAGCGAAAGTTTGATGCGATATTCCCCATCTAGCGGAAAATCGTGTTGGAGCAACGTTCCGCCGCGGGTGCCGAGCGGCAGATCGTCGAGCGTTTCGGTCTGGCTCAAATCGCCCTTCACCGTATACGTGACGTCCAGCGGCGCGGTTTCGGGATCGCCCACCGCGAGTCGGCTGATCTTAGCTGCCGCCGATACGTAGCGCTCCAGCAGCGCCGGCGAGATGCCGAGCACATCGGCGATGTTGTCGAAGCCGCTGTCGGAATCGTCGGCCGGCAGTAGCGTCGTGGCATCCACCTCCACGCCGAGCAGATCGCGGATGGCGTTGGCGTATTCGACGCGATTCATGCGATGCAGCGGCGCGCGCCCGGGATTGGGATTCGCGGCAGCCGCTCGATCGAGGGCATCTGAAACCGCGCCGGCCAGCGCATCCAGCGATTTTCGATCCGGCCGTGGCGCGCCCGCCGGCGGCATCATGCCGGCATGCAGTTTGCGAACGACTTTCTCCCACGTTTCGGCGTTCGGTTCGACCTCATTGAGGTCCAGCTTGTCGAGCGCCAGGCCGCCGGTTTTCAATTTCGCGTTGTGGCAGGTGATGCAATAGCGATTAAGCAGCGCTTGCGGATCTTGCGCGGCCGCCGCGCCGGCTAACACGATGCCAAGAATGAGGGTTCTGGTCATTGATTGGATGCTTGCTGGCTCGACAATTTCTTCAACAGTGCGATCGCTTCGGGCTTTGCTACTGGAGGCCGTATGGCAAGAAAGATTCCTTGCGCATATGTCATCGGTGTGCGCCCTTCTTTATCTTTCGCGTCGATCTTCGCGCCCCGATCGGAGAGGATCTGCATGATCGAGACCCAACCGCGATTGGCCGCTCCATGCATGGCCGTCAAGCCGAGCGAATTCGCGGCATTCACCGGCGCCCCGTGATCGAGGCAGAGTTTGACGGCCTCCCCGTAATCGGCTTCGCTGCGCGTGAACGTTTGGCCGGGAATCCAATTGATGCCCGAAGCCGCCATCAGCGCGGTGGAACCCTGCGTAGTCGCGATATTCGGATCGGCTCCATGGGCGAGCAACAGCCGCATCACCTCGATGTCGCCCGAAAGCGCAGCGCGAACGAACGGAGTCTCACCATCAAAATTCACCCAGGAGCCGTCGAACTGCATTAGCCCGTGGACCGGAACGGTATTGGTTTGGAGATTGGGGTTGGCGGCTTTCTCGAGCAAAAGCTGAATCAGATCCAGCGGATCGATGCCATCGGTGGGAAGATCCGTGTACTTGTCGTGATTGAAGTTGCGCAGGTCGATGGCCGCGAACAAAGCCGCGCGATGATAATCGTCGGCGGCATTGATATCCGCGCCGCGATTCACCAACTCGGTGGCCATCGCCACCTGCCCGTTCAGCAGTGCGATCAGCAGAGGCGTGGTGTGGTTGCCCGAGCTCGCGTTGATGTCCGCGTTACGACCGAGCAGGAGCCGCATCATGGGAACGTTGCCGTCGCGGATTGCGAACAGCAGCGGCGTCATCCCGCCATTAGGCGTCGGCAGAGCGCGCTGGCGGATGATCCCAGTGCCGGAGGCCGCGGCAGCCCGCGCAGGAACGTATTCCCCCTTGGTAATCGTGACTTTGGTGTCTGCATTGATGTCAGCGCCGTGCGCCAGCAGCAGTTCCACGACATCGGGATGATTTTCGAGCACGGCCCACATGAGCGCCGTCTGGGAATGTTCGGTATCCTTTGCGTCCACGGCTGCGCCGCGGTCGAGCAGCAGCTTCACCGCATCGATCTTGCCAGTTCGCGCGGCGGTCATCAGAGCCGTCTCGCCGCCAGGATTGGCGCTGTTGGCATCGACACCCGCATCCAGCAGTAGCCGGATCATGGGCGCGCTTCCGTTCAGGGCCGCAAGGTACATGGGCGTCACGCCGTAGCGATTCGTGGCCTTGACGTCGGCGCCCGCTTTAATCAAAGCGTCAGCGGCCTTAAGGTCGTCGTGGCGAACGGCCCAATGGAGCGGCGTGGTGCCGTCCGCATCGGCAGTTCCGACGCTCGCCGCAGGTAAATAGACCGCGGACGACGCAAGCAGTAGCGTCGGCAAAACCAGGTGGCGCAGGCTCATCCGGTCCTCCCTTTCCTGATAACGCTAGTTTATTCTATTCGACTCTGGTTTTGATTCAGGCGTTGTTTTGGTGCAGGCGATGGTGCATCCTGACAGTAGATATCTACCAATGCGCATCCTGCTTTTCAGCGGCAAAGGGGGCGTGGGCAAGACCAGCGTCGCTGCCGCCACCGGACTTCAGCTTTCCCGCCTGGGCTACCGCACGCTCGTGATGAGCGTCGACCCCGCCCACAGCCTGGCCGACGCCTTCGATCTCGACTCCGGCCTGTTCGCCGACCGCGCCAACGATCCGCTTACCATCGACGGCCATTTGTCTATTCAAGAGGTAAACATCCAGAAGGAGATCAAACGCCACTGGCGCGAGATCTCGACCTACGTTGTCTCCGTACTCCGCACCACCGGCATCAGCGAAGTGGAAGCCGAAGAGCTGGCCATTCTGCCCGGCATGGAAGAGCTGAGCGCGATGATGTATGTGAATCAGTACCAGCGCGAAGGGCGCTATCAGGTGATCGTGCTGGATTGCGCGCCCACGGCCGAATCCATGCGCTTCGTGAGT
>JASIGB010000112.1:0-2923 GCA_030045355.1 Bryobacteraceae bacterium | reverse complement strand
TGGTTGAGGCGCTATCCACAAATCTGCTGAGCGTTACGCGATGCGACTTTTGCGCTCTCCTGTTGCCGGAAGCCGGTGGCGGCGAGCTGCGGCTGACAACCTTGTACAACCCCGAGGCGCGGGGTTCCTTCCGCGACGGGGCTCTCATTCCGGTCCACGGCTCGATCTGCGGAAAGGTTTTTCGGACCGGCAAAACGCAACACTATAACCATGTGGACGAGCTTCTCGACGATCCTGAAAGCCTCGGCACGAGCGCAGGGCGCCGCTTCTATGAACGCATCCAGGCGGAAGGCCTCGTGTCCGGGTGCGAAATCCCGCTGGTGGGCAGAAGCGGAGTCATCGGCGTCTTAGCGGCTTTGAAGCGGACCGAGAAGGCCTTCGAGAAAGAAGATGTCGTCTTTCTGGAACAGGTAGCCCGTCAGGTCGCGATTGCGGTGGAAAACGCCTTAGAGTTCGAAAAAGCCATCCGGGATCGGGATCAGGAAGCGAAACAGAGGATATACCTGGAAGAGGAAGTTCGCGCGCAATGCGGCGCGATCGTGGGCGATAGCCCCGCTTTGAACGATGCGCTGCGGTTGGTATCCGTTGTTGCGCCCACCGATTCCACGGTTCTGATTCTCGGCGAGACCGGAACCGGTAAGGAGCTCTTTGCCCGCGCGATCCATGATTTGAGCGCCCGCCGCGAACGCGCCTTTGTGAAGCTCAATTGCGCCGCGATCCCGCTGGGGCTTCTCGAGAGTGAGCTGTTCGGCCACGAGAAAGGCGCCTTCACTGGAGCGATCACTCAAAAAATGGGGCGCTTCGAACTTGCGAATACGGGCACGCTTTTTTTGGACGAGATCGGCGACATTCCCCTGGAACTGCAAGCGAAATTGCTGCGCGTGTTGCAGGAGCAGGAATTTGAGAGGCTGGGCAGCAACCGCACCCACAAGGTGGACGTCCGGCTCATCGCCGCCACCAATCGCGATTTACCGGGGATGGTGAAACAATCGGCGTTTCGCGAAGACCTGTACTACCGGTTGAACGTGTTTCCGGTCAGCGTTCCACCGCTGCGGCAACGCACTCCCGACATCGCAAAACTGGTCCGGCATTTCACGGAGCTCTACGCGCGGCGCATGAACAAACGCATCGATGAAATTCCTCCCGACACCATGGATGCGCTGGTGCGCTACTCCTGGCCCGGAAACGTTCGGGAATTGCAGAATTTCATTGAGCGGGCCGTCATTCTTTCCCGTGACTCGGTGTTGCGCGCGCCAATCTCGGAGTTGGAGCCGCTCCACGGACAGGGTGGAAAAAACGCGCGCATGCCGGATCTCCAGCCCATGACGGGCCTGCAGGAAGTGGAGCGGAATCACATCATCCGGGCGTTGAATGCGAGCAACTGGGTGGTGGGCGGCCGCAACGGCGCCGCGGCGCGATTAGGAATGAAGAGGACTTCGCTGGTTTACCGCATGCGCAAACTTCGCATTAGCCGTCCATCGGCCCGCTAATCACCAACCTGTCACAGGTATCCGTGCCAAAACGCGCGACCAAGCGCGGACAGTGTGATGGAGATCCGTCGCGTTTTTGGCAGATGGGCGCCGCTATCGCGAACAGATCTGGGCTCTTTCGGTTTTGGCCGGTTGAGTGCCTTTCCAGCGGGCATGAGTCAAGCTCGTTCCATACTGAGGACCAAGACTTCCGAATTCTCGGCGCCCACCACGGCCGTCCGCAAGGTGGACGCGGATGGAGTTCGCGTCTTTTACCGCGCGGCGGGCGACCCGAGTTCCCCGCTGATCCTGCTGCTGCACGGTTTCCCGGCATCGTCCTTCATGTTCCGGGAGCTCATTCCACGCCTTGCGGATGAGTACCGCGTGATCGCGCCGGATCTGCCAGGCTTCGGATTCACCGAAGTCCCCTCGGAACGGCGCTACGTTTATTCGTTCGACCGATTGGCCGCGACGCTCAATGCGTTCACGCAAGCGCTCAAGCTCCGGCGCTACGCGCTGTACGTGTTCGACTACGGCGCCCCCACCGGCCTCCGGCTGGCGATGGCGCATCCCGATCAAGTCACCGCCATCGTTTCCCAGAACGGGAACGCCTACGAAGAAGGGCTCGGCGATGCGTGGGGACCAATCCGGAAGTATTGGGCCGAGCCGACCTCTGAGAATCGGGAGGTCATCCGCAAGAACATCCTTACGGTCGAAGGAACGCGCTGGCAGTATACGCACGGCGTGAGCGATCCGGAGAGCGTTCCCCCGGAATCGTACACGCTGGATGCGGCTCTGCTGGAGCGTCCGGGGAACAAGGACATTCAGCTCGCTTTGTTTCTCGACTATGCGTCCAACGTGAAGCTCTATCCGGCGTTTCAGGATTACTTTCGAAAGGCCAAGCCTCCGCTGCTGGCGATTTGGGGCAGGAACGATCCCTTCTTCGTTCCCCCGGGCGCCGAGGCATTTCGCAAAGATATACCGAACGCGCGCGTGGAGTTCCTCGATACCGGGCATTTTGCCCTGGAGACGCACGTGGTGCAGATCGCCGCCGCGATGAAAGAGTTCCTCGCGAACGAGGCCTCGGAATAATCGCAAAAAGATCTCAATCTGTGCCGTGCAAGGAGAAGGATCCATGGAACGTCGTATTTTTATCGGCGCCGTTACGGCTGCGTCTCTCGGTGTTGCGTTCGAGGGCGACACTGCGCTCCGGGGCGCTTCCACCTCGAACGAATTTCCCCCCAACTCGGCCATCGTTTTGGTGCATGCGGCGTGGGCCGATGGCTCATGCTGGGACAATGTCATTCCGCCTTTGGAAAAGCGCGGTCTTCAAGTGATTTGCGCGCCGCTCCCGCTCACGTCCTTAAGCGACGACGCCGCGGCGTTGACCCGGGTGCTGGAACGAACCAGCGGTCCGGTGGTCCTGGTAGGGCACGCCTACTCGGGCGCGGTGA
>JASIGB010000111.1:0-2656 GCA_030045355.1 Bryobacteraceae bacterium | reverse complement strand
GTGGTGATCCAGGTGAACGGCAAATTGCGCGGGCGCGTCAACGTCGCCTTCGGCACGCCGCGCGAGTCGCTCGAAAAATTGGCGCTCATGCTGGAGCCCTTCGCGCCTTATCTCGCCGAAGAGCTGTGGGAGGAGCAGGGCCGCCAGGGTCCGGTGTTTCATCAATCCTGGCCGGCGTTCGATCCCGAGCTCGCGCGCGAGGAAGAGGCCGAAGTGGTGATCCAGGTGAACGGCAAATTGCGCGGGCGCGTCAACGTCGCCTTCGGCACGCCGCGCGAGTCGCTCGAAAAGCTGGCGCTCGCCGACACCAAGATTCAGCCGCTGCTCGATGGCAAGCAGGTGCTGAAAGTAATTGTGGTTCCCGATAAACTGGTAAACATTGTTGTCAAGTAAGCTCACACTCCTTTTGCTCGTCCCCGTCGCCTGCGCACTGGCGCAGCCGGAGAAGACCGCCTGGGACGTGCTGAAGGGCGGGCTCGCCGAAACCAATCCGTTGGACCGGCGGCAGGCGGTCACCGCCACCGGATCCATCGGGCTTGACCCAGAGGCCATCCGGCTGGTGGAAGCGGCGCTGAAGGACGACAAGGATTTGTTGATTCGCGCCACGGCCGCGGCCGAACTAGGCGAGATGAAATCGCGCCAGTCGATTCCCGCGCTGCGCGCGGCGCTTGACGATCCATCGGGTGAAGTGGGATTTGCCGCTGCACAAGCGCTGTGGGACATGGGCGACAAAACCGGTCGGGGATTCATCGAGGACGTTGTCGCCGGCCAGCAGGTGGCCACCGATGGCGGCGTCAAAGGCGCGCTCCACCGCGCCGATCGTCTGCGTTACGATCGCAGGGAGATGGCCATCATCAGCGCCAAGTCGGCTTCGGGGGCGTTGCTCGGCCCGTTCAACATTGGGGTCCTCGCGACCGAGCAGGTTTTCAAAGGCGGTGCGTCCGCTGCCCGGATGCAAGCGCTCAACCTTCTGGCTCAGGACTGTGACGCCCAAACCTTTAAGCTGCTGGAAACGTCCTCTACCGACGCCAAGACGTGGGCCGAAAAGGCCGCCGCTGCCAAAGCGCTGGGGCGCTGCGGCAATACCGACGCCATTCCGAAACTCGAAGAGAACCTGTCGAACTCGAACGCCGCAGTGAAGTTCATGTCGGCGGCCGCGATCATCCGGCTGAGCGAAAAGCCCCCGGCCTCAGCTTCCGTGCTTCGCTAAATAAGCCTTCCGGCTTTCCACGATCACATTCCTCGCCTCAATCGGATCGCCCCAGCCCAGCGTGCTCGTCTCGCGGCCCTCTAATTCTTTGTAGATGTTGAAGAAGTGCTCCACCGCGCGGCGCAGGTGTGGATAGATCTGGTCCAGTGTGTGAACCTGCTGGTAGACCGGGTCGCGATTGCGCACCGCGATGATTTTCTGATCATTCTGTTCCTGATCCACCATGTTCAGGACTCCGATCGGCCGCACCTCGACCACGCACCCGGTAAACGTGGGGTCCTCTACCAGGACCAAAACATCCATCGGATCGCCATCGCTCGCTAGAGTCCCCGGGATGAAGCCATAATCGCCGGGATAATGTACGGGAGAATACAAAACCCGGTCCAGGCGGAAGGCACCCAGCTCCCGGTCGTATTCGTATTTGTTGCTGGACCCCTTCGGAATCTCCACCACCATTCGCACGACCTCAGGGAAGGCCTTTCCGGGATCGAGGTCGTACATGGAGGGGGTCACCTAGGGAATCCCCCAATGCTTAGTGGTGGCATCGCCAAACCATTCCTCTGCCAAGGGTAAGCAGAAATAATTCTTGCAATCCTTTTCAGAGTCGTGGCAAAATCCATTCAAGGCCGAAAGTGGCCAAACCAGGACAAAAGTGGACGAAAAGCCTCAAACCGCGCCCGTGGAGCCTCCTCGCGGCTTCTTTTCGGCCCACATTGACGACAAGGGCAGGCTTAAGCTTCCCGTGGAAGTGCAGCAGTATTTTGCGGGGATCGGGGATGAGAAATATTTCGTGACCAGCGTGGACAACCGCATAGCTCGAATCTACCCGATTTCCGTATGGAAGGGAAACGAAAAAATTCTGGAAGAGCTGTCCATCGAGAATCCTGACGCAGCGGAAGCTGTGGCGTTTATCGCGAACGATTACGGCGCTGAAGCGAAGATCGATGGGCAAGGCCGATTGACGTTGCCCACGGATTTGCGCCGTGGCCTGGAGCTCGAAAACCAGGAAGTGCGTCTGGATTGCACGCTCGGGGCGGTGAATATTTACTCGAAAACCCAGTACGAAGCGCGCAAGCAGCAGGCCAAGGACATGCTGGCGGAGAAGTTGAAAGCGGCGAAGCAGAAGGGATTCAAGTAGCGATTATGTATGCACGTCCCGGTGATGCTCCGCGAATGCCTGGAATATCTGGCCATTCGGCCGGACGGCATTTACCTGGACGCCACTGCGGGTTTGGGCGGGCATACAAGTGCGATTGCGCAGAAATTGTCGAGCGGTTTCGTGATTGCCAACGATCGCGACGCCGAATCGCTGGAGCAGGCGAAACTGAACACTTCACGCTGGGCGGATCGAATCCGTTTTCATCGGGGAGCGTTTTCGGAATTGCGCTCCGGGCTGGCGGAGTTCGGCATCGAGCGCGTGGACGGGCTGCTGGCGGACCTGGGCGT
>JASIGB010000110.1:0-3015 GCA_030045355.1 Bryobacteraceae bacterium | reverse complement strand
CCCGCAGCAGGGGAAGCGCATCGTTCAGGTTGCGGGAGACGACGTCCAGGGCCACGTTTTCGCCGATCGTGCCCGAAAGCGAGGCTTGCGTGGAGCCGACATGGATCTGGGAATTGCCGAGCTTCAGCTTGCCGGTGCGCTGAGTGTAATCGAACGCGAGCGAACCGGCCACCGGAACGCCGCCCTGGCCCGGCTTCAAATCCAACGCACCATTAGCAACCGCGCCGGTGAGACCTCCGGCCCGAGTGATTTCGCCCTCCAACTGCATCGGGCCACTGAGCGTTCCGCTCAGCGCGCCGGTATCCTTGGCGGCCCAGCGGCCGGCCTCGGCGATGGTCATTCCATCCACTTGTCCTTTCAGCGCCACATGCTTGCCATCGATCACGGTGGCGAAGCCGCGAAAAGCTCCCTCGGGGGAGGACAGCCGGAGATCGGTGAGGCTGAGCTTTTCGGGCGTGATATCGGCGCTCGAAGCGAGGGCGACGTTGTGAATTTGGATCCCGTTGTGGCTATATCCCAGAGACTGTCCGGAGAGCCGGCCGATAAAATGGTCGGTCGCGGTGCCGCCGGTGGTGACGTGTCCCTGAAGCTGCAATTCGCCGCGCGAGGCGAGCGGGCTGGGCAAGATTTGGTTGAGCTCGGCGACCGGCAGCGCGGCGGTGACGTCAAAGTCCGCCTGGGGAGAGTACAGATTGATGATCGTTCCCTTGCTCGCGATCTTCATGCCGCCGGAAACCAGATTGAGGCGCAGCACTTGGATAGCATTTTTCGCGAGCTCCGCCTGCGAATCCAGCGCGAAAGCGGCGGGAGTGTGCAGCTTCGGCGACGATACCCGCATGTGAGCGGAAGAGATGGCACACAAATAGCGGGGGCCGGATTTGGCGTTGCCGCCCGAGGGCGATGACTGGTAAATGAGCGACATTTGCAACTGCTCGCCCACCGCATCCAGAGGAACGCGCCAAGTATTATAAGTTGCGACTCCGTGATGGATCTCGATGTGCCGGACGCGGAGATCGAGCAGGTCCTCGATCACGTTTTGATTGAAGCGAGGAATGGCGGGCCGGGGGATGTTGGTGGATCCGTCGGGGCTGATGGTGATGTATACGCGCGGGTTCTCCACGACGAGCGAGGAGACGTCCACCTTTTTCTCCAGCACCGAGATCACTTTCAGACCGATGTGGATTTTTTCGGCCGCAAACAGCGGCGGCGCTGACGCGGGCTCGGTGCCGTGGACGACGAACTGCGAGACCTCGGCCGTCAGATTCCGCCAGTTGTAGGAGAAGCCGCCGATCTCGACGCGGCCCCCGGTGGCACGCGCGATTACGGATTCGATCCTTGCCCGGACGCGGTTCTTGAACCAATCCGTCCGCGCCACGATGACTCCGGCCAGCAGCAGCGCGAGGCACAATCCCGCCAGCCCCAGCAAGGCGAAGGCGGCGATTCTTACCTTGCGGCCGCGTCGTTGAGGGCCGGGTCCAGGTAAGTGATCGTCACCTGTTTTCGCGTGTCCTGGAGCCACTGATCCAACGCCTGATCGATGCGTTTCTGGGTCAGAATTTCCTCGATCCGGTCGCGGGACGCCTGCAGCGTTGGAATGGGCTTGATCCCTTGTTGTTGCCACAATAAAACCTGCTGTCGATAATATGCTTGCACATCCGCTGGAGGGATTTGTATTCCCGGCCGAAAACGGTAGTCGATGAAACGCAGCAGGGTCAACTGCCACCACAGGCGGCGGGTGAGTTCGTCGACGCTGATGCCGTAGTCCTGGAGCGCGTTCTGGAAGGCGGCTGGGCTGGGATACTGGGTCTGAATGCCTTTGAGCGATTCCGAGGCATCGCTCATCTCCGGCAGCGGATAGCGGCTGAGATCCATTTCGCGCCGGATGAGCGCTTGTTCGATCAGCCGGCCGGCGGCCTGTTTCCGCGCTCCGGCGCTTAAGTCGACCTGATCGCGATTCAAGAATGCCGTGACGCGGATTTCCTCCTCGATTTGCGTTTCCGTGATCACCTGGTTGCCGACGGTGATGGCGATGCGGTCGATGATGTCGGGGAAAAGACCGGGGGAGACAAGGAATACCAGGGAGACGAGGAATACGACTGAGCCGCGACCGTGAGGAAGTAGGTTCATCAAAAGGCCTGGCCCAGCGAGAAATGGAATTGGAACACGTTGATGCGCTGCACGGTCTGGGGGACTGAGGAGCCGGGTACACCGCACTCATAGAGCTGATTGATGGACCCCGAGCAGCCGAAAAAGCGCGGCGAATCGGGGCTCAAAGAGAAATCCACGCGGATGGGTCCGAGCGGCGTGCGATAGCGGAACCCGATGCCGAAGCCCTGGACCGCGTAATTGAAGTCCTGCAGGTTTTCCTGGCGGAACCGGAGACTGATGGTGTCCAGGTCCGAATAGACGTTGCCCAGGTCGTTGAAAATCACGCCGCTTAGGTTGTCGCCGACGAGCGGGAAGCGCAACTCGATGGTATTCATGAGTAGCGCGTTTCCTCCGATGGGAAAACCCGTGGTCAGATCGCGCGGACCGGCCTGGAAATCGGGAAACGCGCGATTGGAAAATGCACCACCGGCGAAGAAACGTTCGGCCAGCGGGATTTCGGGCAGTCCGGCGTAGCGTTCGATCACGCCGAAATCGGTGGTGCGCGCCAGCACCAGATCTTTCGTGAGCTGGTAGTAGGTGGAGTTACGCGCTACCACGCGGCCAAACCCGGTCTGCGACCCGAAAGCACTGGAGGCGAGCGCCAGGTCCACGCTGGTATACGTTCCGCGGTGCGAATCGAGGGGGTCATCGCGCGTGTCGTGAATGTAGCTCATGGAAACGAAGCCCACGCGAACCGGCTGGGACAGCAGCGGAATCAGCTCCGGACTGATGAGCGGTGTTCCCAGAATATTTACTTTGCGATACGTGAACCGGTACTGCAGCGTGTCCGCACGCGATATTTTCTGGCCTAACTGCACCGAACCCTCCAGGCGCCGCGACGAAAAGGTGCGGATGTCATGCGAAATG